>NZ_JAPJZK010000001.1:2542621-2842682 GCF_026309355.1 Spartinivicinus marinus | reverse complement strand
ATATTTTCTCTGGTAAAATAAAAAACTGGAATGAGCTGGGTGGCAAAAATTTACCTATCCATGTGGTAGTAAGAGCAGGAAAATCATCCGGGGTCGGGTTAATGTTTCGCTTAATGGTGTTTAAAGACCCAAACTACGAATTCCCTAGCTCAGTATTAATCAGAAAATCGACAGGCCCTATTGAACGTTATGTGATGAAAACTATCAACGCAATTGCAATTGATGGAATCTCTTCTGCTAGAAAACAAGATTTAAAGTATCTTTCACTCAATAATATAGAGCCAACCAAAGAAAATATAATGTCTGGAGCATATGAGTTTTATAGACCTTTGTATATTTCTATACACAATACCCCATCAGCCTATGCGAGAGAGTTCGTTAATTATATTTTAAGCAAAGAAGGTCAATCGATAATTTCAAAGGCAGGTACCATCAACTTAGAGGAAGGAAGAAAGTTAGAGCATTTATGGCTAAACAAGTGCTATAGAATGCTCGACCAAGAACATAGTGAGTGCACTTATTTCTGATAAGAGGGTTGAAATATTTTTATGAATATTTCTCAATAGTTTAATTCCTTATATTCATAAATATTATCAAAATTCAAAAAAAACAGGACAAAATAAACAACTGTTTAAACTAGAACCACATAATCTAAGTTATTATTTTTATTGATAATTATCACTACATCCGCAGCTTATCCACACCATTATCCCCTAAATTTGTGTATTATTCACATGCGTGGATAACTCTGTGTATAACCTATGCATACGCTCTTAATATATTTTTTCATCACTTAAGGTTAAGTTCCCCCATTGATCACAATGATAGCTTTTACTTGCTAACGGGGTTTGCTCAGCTATATCATTCAGCCTTTTAACAATGCTTTGTATTCTCTTTTCCGGTAAAGGCTGCAAGCTTCTACCTTGTAAAAACCACCGATAATACTGATTGTCTTTAACAGAGGGCATAAGTTGTATAAAATATTTTTGTTGATTAAAGACAATAACTATAGAAAAACACTGGATATCTTTTACAGCCACCCAATGAATAGATTGGTTATTAACAATACTAGAAATCATTTTTTATATACTGCCTTCTTCGTATTTTTATAAACAAAACAAATCATTACACATAAAAGACAATAATAATGCTGAATAATTTACTTCAACTTACAGCTTCGCTGATACTCAGTGTAATCTCTACTTTATAAATAACAAATGACACCTATAACGTTACCTCATAATTGCACTATGCTTTTAACAGTATCCATTTATTAGCTTTAACCAAATACTTAATTAAATCTGGATATAGATCAATGCAATAAATATTTACAGTGTTTTACGATCGTTACAATGACTACCCAAGCTTGTTTATCAAATTTCAGAATATACTGGTTAGCCTTCATTCCTAAAGCAGCTTGCTGTATTCTTTTAGCTTTATTTTTCGGTTATTGCTTTGTAGCCGCAGCCGATCAAAAACACATACCAATCAAAATTGCAACGAATGACTGGGCTAGCCAAATCATTTTATCTTATGCAATCGGTTCAGTATTACAAAATCAAGGGTATACAGTTAAATACCAAACTATTTCTTTAAAACAGCAATGGGGGGGACTGAGATTAGGCCATATTCACTTGCAACTTGAAGTATGGCAGTTTTCAATGGCCAAAGATTTCAACCGAATGGTAGCAAAAGACGTCATTTTAGATGTAGGCGCCCATTCAGCCAAAACCAGAGAAGACTGGTGGTATCCTAGCTATATCAAACGGTTATGCCCAGGTTTGCCAGATTGGCAAGCCTTAAATAAATGCAGTCAGCTATTCAGCACTCCAGAATCAGGCAATAAAGGTGTCTATTATACTGGCCCCTGGATTAGTGATGAGGGCATTAGAATTCGGGTATTTAAGCTCAATTATCGTATCATTAGCATTGATGCTGCATCTCTTAATAAGCGCTTAATAAATGCCGTACACAATAAACAGCCCATTATGCTACTCAACTGGACACCAAATTGGACTGACAACCGTGTTAAAGGCGAGTTTGTGGAATTCCCTGAGTTTTCTCAGCAATGTATTACTGACCCATCATGGGGGGTAAATCCAACTGAAATTAATGATTGTGGTGCTCCTAAGAAAGGCTGGTTAAAAAAAGCAGCGAACCCTAATTTCCCTGTAAACTGGCCATGTGCTTATCAATTTATTCAAAATATCAGTTTTACCAACGACATGATAGCCGAAGCAGCTGCTTTATATGAATACGACAAATTTAGTTATAAAGAGTCAGCTATAAAGTGGCTAGAAAAATATAAAGCATCCTGGCAACAATGGCTTCCCGAGTGCATGACTATACCCAAAAGCTAAATAACTCTCTTAAGGGCACCTCTAATAATTTATTCCACTGAAATAGCCAGAGGGTGTAACCCCTAGCACCTTTTTAAAACTATGCGTAAAAGCGCTAACACTGTTATAACCAAGCTCAAATGCTACTTGAGTAACAGAACATCCCTTAGAAAGCATATGTAGAGCCTGATGCAATTTAGCTTGTAAACGCCACTGACCAAATGAAAGTCCAGTCTCTGCTTTAAAGTGGCGTGTTAATGTTCTTCTAGACATATTCACTTTTTCAGCCCATTCATCTAGCGATAAATGATTACTTGGTTCATTGATTATGGCTGATGCCATTTTAGCTAAACGCTCATCTACAGGCATGGGCAGCAACAAGGATTCATGCTTGGTTCTTATTATTTCATCAATCAGTACTTCTAATACTCTGCATTCTGGGCGGCCAATCGCCTTTTCTTTCATCGCAGCAACCAAACGTTCGACAAGTGCTTTCATTAAAGCTGAAGAGCCCATAACCGTAGGCTGGCCAGGCAGTTGTAAAGACTTCGCCTGGTCAATATGGATACTAAAGCCATTAACAGGACCATGCGTTTCTGCACTATGACAGCAGTGCGGAGGAACCCAGCCTAACCGACCTGGCGGCATTGACCAAATCCCAACCTGCGTTGTTACTGTCATTAACCCGCTGAAAATAGCAAATATTTGGCCTTTCTTGTGGGCATGGCTCGGTGTATGACTCGCTTTATCACGCACAATGGCTTGGATGGAAAAATCTAATTCATTACTCATACATTTGTTTCAACATTGGCCCAATATAACAAATGAAAGACATTATATCGTTATTAAGCCGCTATTACATACCTATACACTTGAGTAACACCAATAAACACTGCAACTGAGTTCTTTACCTTAAACAGGAAGAAATTATGAACAAATTTACCTTAACTGTTCTTTATGCAATAGGAGCATTTACTATGACAGCTAATGCCGAAAGCAATCTTCAACAACAACCATTATTCAACTGCACTACAGGCTTAAAAAGCTGTTTAGAAAAAATGTATACAGAAGTCTTTCATAATCCACAGCAAATTAATCATTTTTTTGCTAAAGATTATACTCAATATGCTGATGGAGAAATTCTAAACTTAACCGAGTTTAAAAAGCATGTAGAAATAGTTAGAAACAAAGTTAGCGATATTAACTTTGAAGTTACCGAAGCAGCAAAATCAGAAGACACTATCTCAGATAGACATTTAGTCAACCTTGAGCTTCATAGTGGAGAAAAAGCCGTAATTGAAATAATCCAGATATCTAAGCTTAAAAATGGGAAAATTCACGAACTACATGAGTTATCAAGAGTAATTTCTGGTGATAAAGCCTTAAAAGCTCTCGCATCTCAGAAACACAACGATTAACCACTGCAAGGCCTGTAAACTACACATAAATGTTATATACAGGCCTTATGTTTGTGTATTTAAGAAGCATTATTCCCTATCTTTTAATGCGTCTTTTATTTTTTGATCGGTTTTATATTGGCTTAATGCATATACTGACCAAATTGCCGCCGGAATCCAGCCAATTAATGTAATTTGTAAGATAAGACAAATAATTCCAGCAAATGGTCTACCAATCGTAAAAAATTGCAGCCAGGGTAATAGTAATGCAAGTAGTAACCTCATTATCAGTCTGATTCCTTATATAAACAAACAAGCAAATAATTTATCAACAATCCCTAAAAGTCTTTCGAGAAGGGTATAACCTAGAAAATAATCAAGATTACTACCCAAAAGCAAGTTAAATATAATTAATTAAACTCGAACCAATAAAAATAAACCTTCAACTTCATATTTGTATAGCTTTGATTTAAGTGATAAACGTAAATTTTCTATAAGACTTTACGTATTTTCCGCAAAGCCTTATATCAGTCATAAAGAGTATTACCGTCGTTTTTTAGTTAATCACTTTTCCAGGGTTCATGATGCCATTTGGATCAAATACTTTTTTAATACCCTTCATTAAATTAATTTCTTCTTCACTACGGGTATAGGTTAAGTAATCCCGTTTAGTCATTCCTACACCGTGCTCTGCAGAAACAGAGCCTTGATATTTTTGTACAATTTCAAACACCCAATTACTCACTTCTGAGCATTTTTCAAAGAACGCCTCTTTGGCTAGATTATCTGGTTTTAAAATATTTAAATGGACATTACCATCGCCAATGTGGCCAAACCAGATAATTTCAAAATCGGGATAATGCTGGTTAACTACTGCTTCTACCTCAGTTAAAAAAGCTGGTACATGAGAAACACTCACGGCAATATCATTTTTATAGGGCGTCCACTTAGCAATAGTTTCAGAAATATCTTCCCGACACCGCCATAAAGACTCTAGCTGCGCCAGGCTCTGGCTCATCACTCCATCTTCAACCCAGCCTTGTTCCATACAATACTCAAACACTTCCATTGCTTGATCAGCAACTTGCTCATTAATACATTCAAACTCAATTAATGCATAATAGTCAGTTCGGCTTTCAAACGGGCGTTGTACATCACTGTGCTCAACCACTTTAGTAAGAGCCTTTTCAGAGAAAAACTCAAATGCAGTTAAATCAATTTTTTCTTGAAAGGCTTTAAGAACATCCATAATGGCACTGAATTCAGGCACACCTAAAACAAGCACAGTTAAGTCCTTAGGAGGGCGAGTGAGCTGCATAGTCGCCTCAACAATAAAGCCCAAAGTACCTTCACTGCCAATAAATAAATGACGGAAGTCATAGCCTGTATTATTTTTAACCAGACCTTTATTCAAATCCATCAGCTCACCGGTTCCAGTCACTACTTTTAAGCCAGCTACCCAATTACGGGTCATTCCATAACGAATCACTTTAATACCACCTGCATTGGTGGCAATATTACCTGCGATCTGGCTAGAACCACTGGAAGCAAAGTCAACTGGATAAAACAAGCCTTGTTCTTCGGCATATTGTTGAAGCTGTTCAGTAATCACCCCTGGCCCACACACGACAGTTCGATCAATTGGATTGAAGTTTTCGACTTTGTTCATGTAGTCAAAGGCCACCACAATTTCGCCATTAGCAGCCACAGCACCTGCACTTAAGCCTGTCCTCCCTCCTGATGGCACCAGCGCCAATTGATTTTCATTGGCAAACCTAACGATTGCCTGAACTTGTTCAATCGACTTTGGAAAAACAATTGCCAGCGGCTTCGGCTCATATACCTTGGTCCAGTCTGTGCCATAAAATGCTAGGGATTCCGGGTCGGTTTTTACCTTGTCAGATTCAACCAATGTTTGTAACTGCTCAACGATTTGCTCAGGGGTCATCTGGCTACTCTCAAAAAACTCAACTCAAATTGAATAAAAGTCATTCATTATAAACGCCTAATTTTGGCACAGTATGCTATCATATGCCTCCCCTGAACTTGGCCAGATCGGTCATTAATTGAAAGAAATGCGCCTAAGTTCAGGATTCAAGAAGCCTTTCAGCTGTATATACAGAGTTATTTTATACAGCTTAACTGGCTATTTTTTACTAAGTTGTACTATTAAGTAAGCCACTACAGCGGATTTAAAGTCATCATGGCCAAGACGTCTTTGGACAAAAGCAAGATCAAGTTCTTACTACTTGAAGGGGTGCATCAGTCTGCTATCGACACCCTGAACGCCCATGGCTACACCAACATTGAATATTTAACTACCTCGCTACCAGCTGAAGAGTTGAAAGCCAGAATCGCTGATGCACACTTCGTGGGTATTCGATCTCGCACCCAACTTACAGCTGACATTTTTGATGCTGCGAAAAAGCTGATTGCTGTCGGCTGCTTTTGTATTGGCACCAACCAGGTTGACCTAGCAGCCGCTCAAGAAAGAGGGGTAACTGTTTTCAATGCGCCTTTTTCTAATACCCGGTCTGTTGCTGAACTGGTCATTGCCGAAGCTATATTATTAATGCGTGGTGTACCTGAAAAAAATGCTTTAGCTCATCAGGGAGGCTGGCTCAAATCAGCAAAAAACTCCTATGAAATTCGTGGTAAAAAGCTCGGTATCATCGGTTATGGGAGTATCGGTAGCCAGCTCAGTGTTATGGCTGAGTCACTTGGCATGGAAGTATATTTTTATGATGTTGTTACTAAGTTACCGCTGGGTAATGCTACTCAAGTTAACAACTTAAATGAATTATTAGGTATGTGTGATGTTGTGAGCTTACATGTACCAGAAACCCCTAGCACTCAAATGATGTTTGATACTGAGCAGTTTTCTGCAATGAAACCTGGATCTATCCTTATTAATGCATCCAGAGGTACCGTTGTAAATATTGATTCATTAGCTGAATCAGTAAAGTCAAAAAAATTGTTAGGTGCTGCAATTGATGTGTTTCCAGTTGAACCACGCTCCAATGATGAAGAGTTTGTTTCGCCATTACGTGGCTTACACAATGTCATCCTAACACCTCATGTAGGTGGTAGCACTATGGAAGCCCAAGAAAATATTGGTCATGAAGTGGCTGAAAAACTGGTAAAATACAGTGATAATGGTACTACTATTTCTTCTGTTAACTTTCCAGAAGTTGCTTTACCTGCTCATCCTAAACAGCATCGATTATTACACGTTCATAAAAACCAACCCGGAGTGTTATCAGAAATTAACAAAATATTTTCTGACAATAATATCAACATTGCAGGCCAATACTTACAAACCAATGAAAAGGTTGGTTATGTAGTGATTGATGTTGATGCGGAGAAAAGCCAAATTGCTCTAGAAAAACTACAGCACGTCAATGGCACAATCCGCGCTAGGGTTTTATATTAAAATCGTTGTATCCCAGCTTCGTCATGAGGCCCCTTTTTCTAAGAAATCGGGGCTTTTATTAATTATTTAACTCAAGGAAAGACTCACTTTTCACCCATCCCATCAATACTATATTCATTACCCTTCGACTATTGTCTTAACTCCTATAATCAATTTCCAATTAAGCACATAGCTATTAAAGTACTAAACTAAGAGTTCATACACAAAAGGTATGGTATCAAGGAGTGAGGCTATGTTACTTAATATTTTAGCTATTTTGTTTGGTATATTAACAGGCTACCTTATTGTTGCAAAAATCGATAAACCACCTTTAGTCGTACAAAATTACAAAGTAATCCCTACTAGCCAAGTAATTAAACATCAACTGTCTGCTGACAATAGCTTACCTAATGAGTTTAAAGTAGCTGGCCAAGTTAGCTCTATAAAGCCTTATAATATAAGCAAAAATAATTAAAGAACTGGTTAGTCAATGACTAACCCAATAACTTTAATATTAGTGATTTACTTATAATTAATCACAACCAGCATAAGTTAACCATCCAACATATTGACCAGTTATATCTATTGCGCGAAGGTGTTTGCCACAAAAGGCGCTCACCGGATAATGACTTGGCGTGAAAATTGGGCCTAGCGGGAAACCACGAATATCATCTACTGCATTATATTTCTCAACTTGAGCACCTAATACCGGCACCTGACATTCAAAAAAAGCACCATCTTGGTTTTTTACCAATACACCAGCTTTCCCACCATCTAATGTCCAAGCACTATATACTGATGCATGATTTTTCGTCTGGCCTAAGCAAGTATGTATTGCTGGAAATAAATCAATAAAGTTTCCAGACCAATCTTTATTAGTTGAGTTAATGCTAAATTGACTTTGGTGTTGATCAATAAAACGAATTGAAGCTGTCACACCTAATAATGAAAATAGCAACTGTCTTGTTTTATTAGATTCATTGATAAAGTTAATAACTGTCCTTTTCCCTAAGATCATATTGTCAATCAGCTCATCAGCCTTATCTCTAGTCAACACAGTATAAAACGTTGCATCACCTAACGGCTTAATTTCTTCAGGATAATTAACATTAATTGCTTCTTTTTTATCTGTAACAAAAACCAGAGAAGAGCCAGCCTCGATACCATCACCTTTGTTAATAAAGCTTAACTCTAATGGCTGGTTAAAATGGTGCTTATGTATTTTTAACTGATACATCTTAGATCGTTTATATTTCGACCACTTGGCTGAGGTCATCATAGTGCAACTTGGCTGGTCTCTTTCACACTCTACTCGCCAGTCACGAAACACTCTAACCACTGGCTCACTGGCCGCCTCTACTGCAATACTAGCCAGACAACAAATAACTATAAGATAGTATAAGCGCATTAACACTCTCCTTAGCCCAAAAGTATCAGCAAAGCATACCCAAAGCGTAGGGTATAAAGCCGGCTAGTATGGCAATTTTTTATTAATAGCTTAAGCTATCCTTTTAGAGTAGGAGAGATGCATCACTCATCAAAAGTGATTTACTACTTATTATTCTCCTATTGGCTGTATTTTACTCCTTCAGTTTTATTTCATTTTTGCTAAAGCTCCAATAAAACAACCCAACAAATACACTCGCTCCTATTATTGTTATCCATATATTTTGCTGAGGCCACAGTAATAACACACCACTAGCTAATGCTATTAAACGCTGCACCCAACTCAGGGTACTTTCTAAATAACCTTCTAATGCAGCCGCTAAAGCATAAATTCCTAATAAAGCAGCAACAAATACTGGCAAGGCTTGAGTTAAATCACTGCTTAATAATGGAGTATAAGCAAACAATAAAGGCACAATATACAAGCCTTTGGCTATTTTCCATGCAGCAAAACCAGTACGCATGGGGCTGGTTTTAGCGATTGCTGCTGCCGCAAATGCCGTTAAACACACTGGAGGAGTAACATTACTGTCTTGCGAAAGCCAAAAAATAATCATATGTGCAGACAATAAGGCCAGAGCCAATTGGGCAGGATCAATAACAGTATCTATTAAAGTACTTTTTAAGTCTGCAGGTATTAAGGCGATCAAAGCCTGCGCATCAGTTAACGACATTGCACTACCAAACTGTTGTGCTTGTTCTGGCGCAACTAACATTAACATTGGTTTGACTTGCTCTGGTATTTGACCGTTCATAAGCAACTCTAGTAATTGTGCTTCTGCTATTAGGTTATAGATTGCTGGAGCAGCCAGGGTAGCTAAAATAATATAAGATGCGGTTACTGGTAGCCCCATCCCTAAAATAAGTGATGCCAAAGCCACCAAAACGATGGTCACTAATAAACTGCCGCCAGCCCAATCAGTGATCATTAATGAAAAAGTATTTCCAACACCTGTTGTAGCGACTGTATTTACCACCAAACCAATAGTGACCAATAACATCGCTGTGGCAGCCATATTTTTACTACCCAATACCATTGCTTGAATAACTTGGGGTAACTTCATTGGTTTAGTAGTGAGCCAAGTACTAGCAATAACGACCAGAATACTAAAGCCAGCTGCATAAGTTGGCGTAAAACCATAAATTAACATTGCCACTAGGCTTGCGATTGGCAAGGTAAAATGCCAGCCTGATTTTAGTAGTTTACCTATAGGCTCTTGATTTTCAGTTGTTTCAGCTATACCTGCTGCCTGTAAACCTTGTCGTTTAGCTTCAATTCTCACAAAAAAAGCAACAGACAAAAAATATAATAATGCAGGTAAAGTAGCTGCCCCCATAATTTCTAAATAAGACAACTGAGTATAGTTAGCCATAATAAATGCGCCAGCGCCCATAACTGGCGGCATTAGTTGTCCGCCCGTAGAGGCTGCAGCTTCTACACCTGCGGCAAACCGGGCAGGAAAGCCCGCTTGTTTCATTAAAGGGATCGTAATGACTCCTGTTGATACCGTATTGGCAACCGATGAGCCAGAAACAGACCCCATCAAGCCAGAACCCAATACAGCAACAAAACCAGGCCCACCGGTAAATCGCCCTGCGGCTGCACGCGCTATTTTAATAATGAAATCACCGGCCCCTGATTGAACTAAAAATGCCCCAAATAAAATGAACATAAATACATAGCTCCAGGAAATTCTGGCAATAGGGCCAAACATTCCTTCAGGGCTAAAGTAGCTGCGGTACAATAAAGTTTCTAAACTTAAACCAGGAAAATGAAAAGGGCCTGATATGAGCTTTCCCCACCAAACCACATAACTCAATGCAACTAAGGTCAACACTGGAATAAACCACCCCATAGTGCGACGGGTTAATTCAAGAGCTACCGTAATTGAGGCTATCGCCAACCACCAATCCCATTGAGATAACTCTACACCACGTGCATATAACTGGTCTTCAAATAAAATCAAATAGCCAGCACTCATGACTACTATGCCAGCAAGAACAATATCTACTATTTTCCAGTTTCTAGCTCCATCAGGCTCATTCTTCACAATAGGTACAGTCAAAATACATAACAAACCAAAACCAGAAAAATGAATAGCTGAAATCCAAAGCTCAGACAACGTACTAAATGTATTGAAATAAATATGTGTTAACGATAGTACTATTGCTAAAAAATAGACTATATATCGGGTGTATTTTATCGAATCTTGTGAGGATGTTTGATACTGATCCAGGGGCTCATTAATGGTATTGTACATACATACACCTCAATTGGTACTGCTTACCATTTATGCCCTTTCCGTAGTCATATTACGCTACTATTTTTAACGTTACTGCTTTTAACGTTATTTCTTATTTTGTTATTCAACAAATTTAGGGCACTTATAGATAATATAATTAAAACTGCTCCATATCGGATATAATATTCAATATATCCGATATGTTATTCTTTTAAAGTTTAACAATAATTTATGCAGAACACTGCCATTTACTGTAAATAACTAGGGATAGAAACTCCTTTTTCTTTAAAATATTTGGCAGCGCCTGGATGTAAAGGCAAAGGCAAACCTTCAATTGCCTTATTTAAGGCCATTACAGTAGTTGCTTTATGAATACCATTTAAAAATGATAGGTTTTCATAAATAGTTTTTGTCAGCATATATACTGTTTGCTCTGGTACATCATCCCGCACCGCTAAAAAATTAGGTTGAGAGATAGTTTTTACTGGCTTGCTTTGGCCATGGTAAGTGTTAGCAGGAATTTCGTAGCGGCTCCAAAGTTTATATTGCGAATTAATTTTTTTCAGCTGTTTATCCGTTACGTCTAAAATGCGTAAATCATCGCCTGATTTTGCAAAAGCTCTGGTAACCGCACTAACCGGTACCCCTGCGGGTGTATTCATGCCATTAATTGAGCCGTTTTGCAAAGCATCAGCACTGGGTCCATAGCCCATATAAGCAAGGGTAAACGTATTTGGGTTAATCCCAAGCTGACTCATAATATAGCGGCCAGAACCTTCAGTGCCTGAATTACGTTTACCTATTGAGAATTTTTTCCCATTTAGCTGTTTTAAATCATCTAAAGACCCAGTTTTAGATAATTTTTCATCAATAATAAAGTGCTCAACATTTTGCCAAAGCATGGTTATGGAACGCAGCTTATTTTGTGAACCTAAATTCTTCAGTTGCCCCTCACCTTTTTTAGCCCATGCACCATACAAACCTTGCAATATTGCAAACTGCGCTTCATTGTCATTCATTAATTTAATATTTTCACCAGAACCTGCAGAGCTAATAGCTGATAGACTGATATTGTAACTTGGCTGTAACTTCACCTTAGTCAAAGTGGCCAAGGCTACACCTACTGGATAAAAAGTACCTCCTGTTGACGCAGTAGCCAGAATATAGGATTGCTCTTGTTCTGCATGCGCAAAGCCACCATTAAGTGCCAATAAGACAACAGCAGTTGAACTGATAACTCTCTTTAAAAAAGCTCGACGCTTTAAGTAAACTCGCTTGCTAGTTTTTATCATGTATTAACCTCTTTGTTATTACTTCCTAACTTCAAATGTAGGTTACTCTTTGCAAATGGCTTCATGTATTCCCTAAAGGCAACCTATGACCAACCTAGATAGCAACCCTCATGCCAACCAAACCCAAACTGTAACCATTTGAAAATTAATAGATTTTAAAACCAATCAGGAAGGATTGGCAAAATATTGCTGACAAATACTCCTTGTGTAAGCAATTTTTTGCTTATTCTTAATTCCTATTGTTGTATACAGGTATTACCATTGTACTAACACACAACAACTCAAGCCTTTATAAAAGTATAAGACAGCATAATGGTGTCTATAAGATCACTCCCTCATCAGCAAAATTCTGCCTATACTCTTCGCGAATGATTTTTAGACTTTGTTACCGTCATTCTTCACCCCAGTCATTTAGTTTATCTAAACTTCTGGGGCTTCATCGCTCGGTGGCCTCGCCTAAATAATCCTTCGCTTTGAGTATATACCACTTTATTTTTACACCTAAAAATGATTCATGATGGATATATCTATATCCATTAGCTTCTGGAACATCTTGTGGCTTTAGACGGAGCAGCACCTGAATCCTCAAAGACGCGAAGAGCCCTCCAAATAATGAGCGTGGTTGATACTTCTGTATGGGTCGATCACTTCAGAAACCGAAACAATACCCTGATGATTGAGCTAGCTTGAGCAAAGTCATGGAGTTTATTGAACGTGAAAAGTTGTACAGTCTAGGAGGCTCGCCCCTCCTAGCAACTTTATCCTGTTATGGTCCTGGAAACATTGTTAGAACTTGATCAAAGCCAGTGTTGTACACGATGCTTGCTTGATTTGTTGTAGCACATGCATTGTTGCCTAGAGCCCCTAGGTCTTCTATCAAAGTACCAGTACCCATGATTCTACCTCCCCTTAAAGGTACTTCATTACAATTGTCTGCTGCTATTATTGCATTACAAAGCTCAGTCATTTTTTCTAATGAAAGGCAGTGGTTGCTATTAAAAGCGCTATTGCCACCATCTACACATTGGTTACTACAATAGCTGTTTTGTATATGTGTCCAAGTAGATGCACTTATGTTTGAACAATTTATGTTAGGGCATGCTGCTTTTACATTAGAAGATAAAGCTGATAATTGAATTACTAAAGAAAAAACAAGGGATTTTTTAGCTGATAACAACTTAGTCTGATACATGGTATTGCCATCCTTGATTGATTGATTGAATAAATATTTTTATCTGCAATTTATTTAATCTCCATACCAATTATGATTCAGATGGAATAATAATTAAATTACACCTTATTACGAAGATAGGTTTGTATATAAAAATAATAATTCTATACTTAATACGAATGATTTTAGTTGACCTTGCTTGTGCGAAGCAATGAATTTCATCTAGGGTGAAAAGTTATATAGGTTAGGGTATGGATTAGTGAACCCTATAAAATCAATAAATCAAGACTCAGGCAGACCGGAGCTACCTACCAAACAAAATAGAAAAACTGGACCTGCCAGGCAATTAGATGAGATAACATTTATAACAGTGGTATTAGAGATACAGCTAGAGTAACGGGTATCACTCAAAGACCAATAAAATGCATGATATCGCAATTGAGCGATTTTTATTTTTCCAAATAATCCAACCGATTTAACCCATATTTTTGCATTTTCTGATTTAACGTTCGTCTAGGTAAATCAAGTTCAGCCATTACCTGGCTTATATTACCCTGATATTTCTCTAGTGCTTTATGCAGTAATTGCCGCTCATACTGATTTAATTTTTGGCTAAGCGATAGAACGCTTTCCAGTATTCTGTCTGCTTCTTCTATTTCTTTACTGTTATCTGCATCAATCAAGTCAATAATAGATTTATCCCTGGCTAGAATATATCGGGTCGCAATATTTCTTAACTCACGAATATTACCTGGCCATGCATAAGCCATTAGCAAGTCAATATCGCTTGGAGCTAGTGTTTTAACTGGCCGCTGATACTGCTCAGCAGCCAGGTCTGCAAAGTGAGTAAATAAAAGTGGTATATCAGTTTGCCGTTCTCTTAGAGGGGATAAATTAATTTCTGATACATTTAGACGATAGTATAAATCCTGCCGAAATTCACCCGCATCTTTAAGAGATACTTTCGTCGCACTGATTACTCTGATATCTAAGTTAATGATTCTATTTGATCCCAGCCGCTCAATTTCTCCAGACTGCAATGCTCTAAGTAACTTCACTTGCAAATGTGAGGGCATACTCTCAACTTCATCAAGAAAAACCACTCCTCCATCTGCATGTTCTAATTTTCCCTTGCGTTGCTTTTGTGCTCCACTAAAGGCCCCAGCTTCGTGGCCAAATAACTCACTTTCAAATAGCGCTTCTGGAATAGCACCACAGTTTAATGCAACAAATGGTTTATTTGCTCGCTGGCTATATTCATGTAAACACTGTGCCACCAACTCTTTACCACAACCAGTCTCACCATGAATAAGTACTGGTGTATTAAAATTTGCCAGAGATAAAATTTCTTCTCGAACCAACTGTATAGCTTTACTTTCACCTAATAATTTAGCTGAAATGCCACTTTGCTCAGCCAATTGCTGGCGAAGCTGCTGGTTTTTTATTTTTAACTCAAGCTGTTCATGTGCGCGTTGAATTCGCTCTTTCAGCCTATCTGGGTCAAATGGTTTTTCAATAAAATCGTAAGCGCCTTTCTGCAGTGCCTCAACCGCCATACTGACATCACCATGCCCAGTAATCAAAATAATGGGTAAGTTGCCATTTAGTTGTTTTGCTTGCTCTAATAGTGTTAACCCATCCATACCAGGCATTTTTACATCACTAATCACTACCCCCATGAATCCTTGCTGTAGCTGGTTAATCGCTTCATGCGCCGTATTACAACAAATAACAGAAAAGCCGCTAAGCTCTAACCACTGGCTATTTGCTTTGAGCACTTGCTCTTCATCATCAACTAATAATACTTTGGGTGCTGTATTCATAAGCAACAGGCTCTTACATAATAATTAGAGAAGATTAACAAAACTCACATTTGTTACTCCAATAGTGACTTTATGTAGAATAGTGTAGTGTTCTTTAACGAGTTATAGATAGCTTATAGTCAAAGCGAATGGCTTTTGGGGGCGGCCGTCGAGCGATGAAGCCCCATGAGTTTATGTTTTTATAAATGATTGGGGTGAAGAGCGAAGACAACAAACCCTAAAAATCATTCGCGAAGAGTATATTAATGGAGTAACAGGAATGTTGAAACAATGAATGTAACTCAATCTCTTGCTAAAGCACAAAAAGAGCTGGCTAGTTTAGAAAAAGAAAAGATGGCCGAACTCGCCATCACTGCTGTTGATGTTGCAGGCATGGTTGATCCAACACCAGCTTCTGACCTGATTGGTGCAGGTATGAGCTTTGCCAAAGGAGATTTTCTTGGTGGCGCTCTTTCGCTAGTTTCTGTCATTCCCTATGTAGGTGATGCTATTGCCAAGCCAGCTAAAGCAGCGCGCACGGCACTTCGTGTAAAAAAAATTGCTGATAAAATAGCCAAAGCTAAGGCAAGAATTGCTCAACTTAAAAAGCTGGAAAAAACAGCCAAGGCATCAAGCAAGGGCGTAAGCAAAATCAGTGACTCTGTGACCAATGCAACAACTAAAGTCAAAGGCCAATTCAAAAAGCAGAAAAAGGGAAAGTGTGAATCCTGTGACTTCAACGCGAAACAATCCAAACAACAAAAAGCGGCTGCAGCCAAGCAAAAACCCGAAGTAAAAACCAATAAAGCCTCAGGTGAAAATGGTAATGGCCAAAAAGTCCCCAGCAATGATAAAACCTGCACCAATGGCTGCCCGATTAGTATGGTGGCAGGTGAAGAACTGCTTGAGCAAACCGACTTTGTATTAAGCGGGCCATTAGCTTTTATTTGGAATCGCACCTACCGCAGCAGTAATAATAAAGCGGCCGAACTAGGCATTGGTTGGACTACCCCGTTAGGTGAAAAGCTTCAACAAGCAGGTAGCCAACTGTTTTATTTCAATCAGGAAGGCCGCTCGATTCCCTTACCCATACCCCCAGCCAATGGTCAAAGTTACAACCAAGCGGAAAAACTACGGGCTTTTGATTTAGGTAGCGATTTAATTTCAATTAAACCCCAACAAGGCCCAGAAAAAATCTTCCGCTTAACCGGCAGTGCTTCAAGCAAACAAGGCCAATTAGTGGGGCTACGGGATGATTGTGATAATACAATCCAAATTACCCATGGTAATGCAGAGCAACCCACCAAACTAACTACCAGCTGGGGACAAGCCGCCTGGTTTTATCATGACCCACAAGGCCGGATTATTGCCATTACCCGAGGGCAAGATAGCGACACCCCACCAGATACCCAACCTGTCGTGCAATACCAATACGATAACCATAGTGATTTAGTGGCAGTATTAGATGCCTTAGGCCATGGGGAAAAATACGCCTATAACAACCACATTATTATTCAGCGTACTTTAAAAAGCGGCTTTAATTTTTATTTTGAATGGGATCAATACACCCCTCAAGGTAAATGTGTTCGCAACTGGGGGGATAATGGCATTTATGATTATCAATTTGCTTGGTTTCCAGAAGAAAACCGGAGTACAGCCACCGACAGCCGGGGCGCCATTACCCAATATAGCTATAACGACAATGGCCAGATCATCAGTGAAACCGATCCGTTGGGTGGTGTCACTGAACATCAATATGATGATGCTGGTAATGTCGTCAGCACCGTTGATCCAGCCGGTAATACCACCCTTTACGAATACAACCTGGATGGCTTGCTGATCAAAGTCACCGACCCGGAAGGCAATAGCCATGCGATTGAATATGACGATGAAAGTCGGCCAACTACATTAACCGATCCATTAGGCAACCGCTGGAGCCGTCAATACGACGAGCGAGGGCTATTAGTCAAAACCCTTGATCCAGAAGCCAACCAAACCCAAATTGATTACAACCCCCTTGGCCTGCCTGTGCAAATCACTGATGCTATGGGTAATGCACGGCAGTTACAGTGGAATGAACAGGCACAATTAATCAGTCAAACCGACGCAGAAGGCCAAGTTACCCAATACCGTTATGATCAGCTTGGGCAAGTCATTGCCAGCCAAGACAGCCAGGGAGCCCAAACTTACTATCAGTACGATGACCTTGGTCAACCAATTGCTGCACAATTACCCAATGGCAAACAAATTAAACTGGCGTATAACCCCGCAGGGCAGCTGACAGCCTTTACTGATGAAGTCGGGCGTACCACAAAGTATCAATATGAAGGGCTAGCACAGGTTAAAAAACGCATTGACCCTGCTGGCCAAGTGTTTGAGTATTTTTACGATACAGAGCGAAACCTAACTGGCCTGAAAAACGAAAACGGCGAAACCTATCAACTGATTTATGATTTAAATGAAAACCTGATTCAAGAGGTGGGCTTTGATGGCCGAGAACAACATTATGAGTACAACAAATCCGGCCAGCTAATAAAACATATCGACGGACCAAGACTTCCAGCCAGCGAACCTAAAACAGCAGACGCAACAGAAACAACAAGCACAACAGAAAGCCCCGATCAGCCCAGTATCCCCACCACCGAATTTAAACGTAATAAACTGGGGCTACTGCTTGAAAAACAAACCAGTGATGGCGAAGTCAGCACATTTCAATACGATGCTGCCGGGCGCTTGACTGAAGCCAATAATAATCATCGTAAACTCAGCTTTACCTATAATGCCATTGGCTTACTCACCGAAGAAAGCCAAGATAACCAAACCATCAGCCACGGTTACGACCCATTGGGTAACCGCACTAGCACTACTCTGCCCGATGGGCAAAGCATCAATTACCGCTATACGCCAGATGGTCTATTTACGGATGTCGCCTTAAACGGCCAGCTGATCACCCAGGTAAGGCGTGATAACCAAGGCCGAGAAATCGGCCGTATTCAAGGGGTAGTGGAAAGCCAGTTTGAATACGACATTATGGGAAGACTCACCCGCCACCGAGTCGGTAGCCGAGAAACACGGCAGTTAATCATCCAACGGGAATACGGATACGACAATGCGGGTAACCTAGCCTTAATCAAAGACTTAAAAAAAGGCGAAACTCAGTTTCAATACGATGCTTTAGATCGGCTGACTGTCGTCAATGGCATTATAAAAGAAAGCTTTGCCCACGACCCAGCAGGCACTATTTTAGCGCAAACTGATCAGCCAAACGGCCAGTCTCAAGGCAACCGACTGTTATTCCAAGGAGATCGCCACTTTGCCTACGACAGTCGCGGTAATTTAACTGCAGAAAAACGCGGTAAACACGGCAAGCTGGTCACCCGCTATACCTATAATCACGCAAACCAACTGATTAAAGTTGAAAACGCCAGCCAAACTACTGAGTTTACATACGATGCACTCGGACGAAGAATCAGTAAAAAAGACAGCTTTGGTGAAACCCAATTCCTCTGGAATGGCGATGTTCTGCTCTCAGAAACAAGAGAGAACATCCATAAAACCTACCTATATGAACCCGAGTCTTTTCGACCACTCGCGTTAGTACAAGATAATCAGGTTTATTTCTATCACCTGGATCATTTAGGCACACCCCAGGAAATCAGCGACGCCAGAGGTAGCATCGTTTGGTCCGTCCAATACCGGGCTTATGGGAATGTTGTTAGAAAACAGGTCGAGCATATCCAAAACAACCTCAGGTTTCAGGGCCAATACTTTGATGAAGAAACTGGATTACACTACAACCGACACCGGTATTATGATCCAGGGTTAGGGCGGTTTATTAATCAAGACCCCATTGGGTTGGCAGGTGGTACGAGTTTATATATCTATGCACAAAACCCAGTTAGCAGTGTAGACCCTTATGGGTTAATGCCTTGGGCATGGAATGGTGAAACAGGCATGGGGCACCATCTTGTGCCAAGAGGAAAAGCAAATAGTGTAGGACTAGACCTACTTAGCACTAAAAGGCATACACCAACTTATTTCCCAGAACCATACCAACCAGGCATGCATGAAGAGTTACATCGAGCCCAAAAACCATTTTTAGGTAAACTACAGGGACCATGGAAGGGTACTCAAGATGAGTTAATAAAAGCATCTAGACAAGGATTGGAGTCACTTAATCATATGAAAGGAGTATTAAAAATACCTGCTACAGGTGAAATAATAGCTAGCAATGTAACACCTACAGAGGCTTTTGATAAATTGACTGAGTGGCACGACTTGAAACTTGCCTCCACAAAAACCAAAAAAGATTGTTGATCATTATGCAAAAATTAATTGTAAGTACTGATTTCAATGGAATTGTACTATTTGACCCCAAAGTGCTAGAAGACTTTTATGGCAGGAAAATCGTTGATGGAGAAGACTTATTTCATCGATATATGACAACTGATGAAGGTAACGTAGTGCTAAAAAAAGGGGTTATTATTCCTATCTTAGCAATTGATGATGCTGGTTATGATATTTTCATCCGCACTAATACAGAAAAACAATGTATCAACAAAAGTAACATTGTATGTCAAAATGGTAACTATAACCTAATTATTAAAAAACAAGCTGTTATATGCGATTTAGTGGTTATAAAAGATTGGGAGTATAATACTGACTGGCAGTGGCTAGATATTGAGCCTGGTATTTATAGCGTGACTATAAATGGCTTCAAACAGTTAAATGACGAAAAAAATGAAATTATAGCAGCAGGATACGAATTTGTTTTTACCAGAGAAAATACATCAGGTAATTGTTCAGCTGACATAGAAAAAAATATGAGGGTTTTAGGAAGAGAATAGTACTGCAGCCCCCTCATCCTAACCTTCTCCCACCAGGGGAGAAGGAATAGAAGCTCATAGATGGCTTAACCTCAAAAGTGACGCACATGAGTTAAAACCTACCCATCAACCCTACCTAAATTATTTTAGTAATCTACCGTCAGCACTTAAAATGAACGATAAGATTAAAAACCAACAAAAAGCTATCAAAGATATAAAACACTAGTTTTATAATATTATTAATACCAATCTATTGAGTGCAGTCGTTTATACTGTCACTTATGTCACACCCCTCTTCCCAATCGAAAATTAATTCTATAGAATAATAAAATCGGAGTTGTTTTATTATGGACAATAAATTAAATGGAGATTTAAATCATGACATTTGATAATATTCTAGTTGTAGATAGCAAAGCTTTAGCTAGAGACTCTGTTGGATCAGACCTTAATTTCAATACACTATTTCAAATGCCCAAGCAGTATATAGCCCAAGCTATTCAGATGTCTCGTGTTTTTCAGAATGCAATTGATGGTGATAATCTTGAGTTCAACTTTGATAAAGCACTGAAGTTAGTAAATGATCATCCTGAAATGGCTGTTATTGGAACTGTAAACCAGTCTATAGTAAAGCAGGACAACCAAGTATCAGCTATGGTGGAAGATGTAATGCAATTGCTTGATACTGTTGTAGGTGTAGTTCTCGATAAAGAAACTGACACCTATAAAAAGTTTCAGAATACTATAGAGCAAGGATTTACTAACCTCAATGAGCAGAAAGATGGTAAATGGATTTTCTGGAGCAAGGAGAGCGAGCACAAAACAACTTATACCTATAATATTCTCTTCGCTGTAGCCAATAAGGAAACTGGCTCAGTTATGGCGGCAGCCCCCATTGGTCTGACAATTACAGTAGACGTTGACAAAGAAAAAGTCTTATGGATTACCACCAAAGACAAGCATAATTACTCTGTCAACGTTAAGTCTATTACGGTGGTTGAAGCCCTTAAAGGCTAAACAAAATGTATAAATGCCATGGCGATGACTATGGCATTTATACCAGCGTCGCTTAACTGAATTTAAAAAGCCAAGAGAGTAATATGGAAAATATTATTATTAATCCTACAGATATATCTACAGATAAAATAAATTTTAGCACAACATTAAACGTAGGTTTATCATACGTTAATCAAGCTGTTAACATGGTAAAAGCGTTTGATGCAGTTGTCTCTTCAAATGAAGGTTTAGACTTCGAAAAAGCACTGTCTATTGCCAAAAACCATGAAACATTTGCAGTTATAGGTACTAAAACCGTTAAAAGTAACAGCAGCAAGACACAGGCCTGGATTGCAATAGAGCAGCTTCAAAACCTAATTAATATGGTTCAAGGGGCGGCAACAGAAAACTGGGCAGCCTTTGGTGCTGCTGCTAGGGCATTTATTGATCTTAACACACAAAAAAATGGTGGGTATTTTACAATTTTTCATCAAGATAATGACTCTATACGCTATCAATACAACATGTTTAATGCTACCCAGAATAAAAAAACAGGTTCAGTCATGTGTGGACAACTGACAAGTGTCGAAATTAATATATCCAAGTCAGACGCTAATGTACTTGCTCTTGTTGCAGGATCAACAATTACTCAAACCTTGAATTTCAAGAGTATGACTATTGTAGAAGCACTCAGCTGATTATTGACAACACACCGACAAGCTCAATTCCGTTGAAAAACAAGGAGCAGAGAGTGAGCATCGAAATCCATCCTAATAAAACTACCCAAAGCCCATTTCAATTATTCCTTAACCTGGAAGATGAAAAATACGTTCAGCAAGCAACTGCTATTGCAGATCTATTTGAAAAAGATGTGGATGTTAATGGTCGATTTGATCTGGAAAAAGCACTGGCGACAGCAAAAGGACAACCTGATCTTGCAATAATGTCAACAAACAATACCACACTGAAAAAGTCATACAGCACTTTATCAGCAATCACCTCTAGCATTTCTGATGCCCTGGAGTCACAGGGAACAATTGGTATAACAGATAACAAACAATTGAGTAATGTATTGGCCCATGCTTTTTGCGATCTTCAGCTCCAAGAAGGAAAGCCATGGTTTCATATTACTTCCACTGCGGGGAGAGAAGCAGACAAAACTGTGTACTCCTACGATATGTTCATCGTCACTCAAGGTGCCAGCACAGGCTCTGTTATAGCAGCCGGTCCACTAACACTGAAAGTCACAGTCAATGATCCTATTGAAGAAATATTAGGGAAAAAAGACACAACCAAAAAGTTACGATTAACGTTAAAGGAACAGGAAATGACTATTGAGATCAAGGGCTTCCAGTTCGTTGTCCCATTAATCTAACCGGAAGAATATTGTTATCGTACCCTTTTTGTGCCTGATATCTGGATGTGTCAGGCCTAACACATAAAATATGGATGTTTAGCAGTGTATATTACAGACGACCTTCAACCAGCTATCTTTACCAGTCCAGTAATTCTTGGCGGGCTTAATTTCCCTCCTTTAATAAATACCATTGAAGCACAACCCAACCAAAGTTTACGCTTCAAGACGATGTTCAGTCTTGATTCAAAATATATTAGTCAAGCAGTTAAAATGACGCGTGTTTTCCAAAATGCATTGAGCCCTTCACTTGAGCTCAATATAGCAGAGGCAACCACAGCAGCAAAAAATGCAGGATTAACTATCGAACAGCAAATACAAACCCATTTTAGTAATGATAATCCTGGATCAACCATTCATCAGGTGTCAAATCAAGTAAACGCTGTACTTGGTGGTTCTATACCAGACTCATTGAAACAAAAAATTCTAGATTCAATTTCAGCTGGGTTTGCTAACTTGCATCGTCACAGTGATAGTGCCTGGATTTTCTGGTCAAAAGAAACAGGTAATAGTACAAGTTACTACTACAATATAATATTCGCCACTCAACAGGGATCGAAACTCGTCGCTATACCGCTGGTAATGTTTATCTGCGCCAGCGTCAGCAAAGAGAAAATTTTGTTTATCACAATTTCCTCCAGTGCTAGTTATAGCGTTGATATGGATGGACTCAAAGTAAGTCAGTCATTGGAAGACTAATCATTAACTGGAGCGAACAACATTACCATTGTACTTTTTTTAGCCATAAGTTGTGATGGTAATTAAAAACATTATAAAATTTTATATTTAAAATATAATTCTGCCAGATAAATATAACTTTATACAAAAGCATGTGCTATTCAAAAAATTTGTTTTTTAAACAAAAAATACTAATGATTCACCCAGCGTTAAAGAACACTCATACTACTATATAATATTTAACGAGAAACTATCAGTGACTAGGTGATACATAAAAATCCATTGAAGCTTTTTTAATCCTAAATATGCAGGAGAATGGTATAGATAATTTTAAAAATATGTCCGGAGCCTATGCACGCCTAGCCAAAAATTCACTCAGAAATAAAAAACTTACTCCTTATTGGCAAGATAAAGATACAATTTCTAAAACCATGCAACTTAAATTTTTTAGGCATGACCTCTTTATTTATTTCATGTTATTCCGTTATTATGTAAAAAATTAAATGGAGTCATCAATGTTAAGTCAAGCCCCCGGATATAATAAGCATGCAACAAAACAACACGAAGACGGCAAACACTTATTAACAAAATTGGATATCCGCCAAGGTAATTATATAATTGATATTGGTTGTGGTACAGGCAATGTCACTAATTCAATAGCCAATGCAGTTGGTGGCAATGGTTTGGTATTAGCTATCGATCCCGATAGAGATCGTATCAACATTGCTAAAACACAATACCTACAACCACAAATAGATTGGTTTGAAGGTTCATTGGATGAGTATGAGCCACAAGTCAATGAAACATTTGACTTTGCATTCAGTAATTATGTTTTTCATTGGATTGAGAACCAAACAGCTGGTATAAAGAAAGTTGTGAATTTACTAAAGCCTGGTGGAAGATTTGCTTTTTGTTGTGTAACTAATCATCCTATTTTCATAAAAGATCTTATTACGCCACTAGGTAAAGACGGAGAAAAGTTAATATCAAGCTTATACTATAAAAATAAAACTGCATGGAAGGAATTATTTACTAAAAATGGTTTAAGCATTAATGAAATTATAGCTGTCGACGGTTATCATTTTAACGATGTAGAAAGTGCCATGATTTGGTGGGAAGTCACAACACATGGGCTCTTTGCTAAACATAAGCTAAGCTCAGAACAAATGATTACAATAAAAAACAAATACCCAGGAGAAATCAATATTTTTGAAGAAGAGATACTGTGCATGATTGCAACGAAAAAATAATAACCCAATCAACAACTAGCTGACACTATACGTAAGTGATTTAATCTGGCAACAGAGTAGAGTATGCCGAGTCGGTTGTCTAGACTGCTCGGCCACATAAAGCTAAAGCAATGTTCCTACTCAGTAGATATGTGCGTTTGCTTAATGAATCCTTGATAGCCTAACCTTAATAATTTTTGGGGATAGAAGAAGTTGTCCAACAACAAAAATCTTTAAGAATAAGTCTATTCCCAGCCAATTAAATAAGTTGGTACCAACTTATTTAATTTCTACTTTACAAGCTACTATTAATGATTTAACTTCAATCCCGATACTCAAAAAAACATGATTATATATAAATAATTAAAAATGCTTGGTAAACAAACTATTGAAAAAAACCTTGAATTAGTATTCTCTAACCACTTACCAAGTTCTGTTCATCAACATAAAGTTCGAATTGTAAGTGGAGTCAAGCTTTTACCCAGCACAATAGCCCTATATAAGCTTTACAGTACATGGCCTATATACCTGAGGGAGCATTGGCCCAATACCCAAAAAGAAATACTACCTCTGTTACAACACTTGAGATACCAGTTTTTAATCAAGTTAAATGGAAATGCTGTTGGCTATTACGCTACTCTTCCTCTCTATACTGATTTAAGTCAAAATGTCTTATCAAATTATGGATATTCTTGGGCTTTGCAAGCAAGTCTAGAGCGAAATGTAAAGCAAGCAAACACTTTATGTGCAATCGCAGCAGTTTTATCACCAAACTTCAAAGGTATTGGGCTTAGTAGAGTGCTTGTAGAACTCTTAAAAAACACTGCCATATCTTTCAATTATAAACGGCTTATCGTACCTGTTAGACCCACTCTAAAATCATCTTTTCCTCATGAGGATATGCAAACATACATTAATCGGCAAAGAGACGATGGCCAAGCATTCGACCCCTGGATTCGAGCTCATCAAACAGGAGGAGGTATTATGCGAAATATTTGTCATCACTCTATTTGTGTTATCACTAAAAAGTCCAGATGGGAAAATTGGCTTAGACATAGTCTAAACGAAGGGGATAATATAATCCCAGGCGGACTGGCTCCTCTGAACATCAGTTCATCAACCCAATTAGGCTCTTATATTGAACCTAATATTTGGTTTGATTATAGCTTATCACATTATTAGGCTACATTTACAAATAATTATCATATGAAACCTAAAAATAAAATAACAAAAGTTATGCAGCAGCGTTCAACTTCTAGTAGTAGCGAATATAACTCGCTTGTTTCTGAGTTGATTAGTCTCGATCAACGTATTTTCAATCATGATAAAAAATCAAAGTCATTAGTTGACAAGGTATTCAAAGATAAATCTGATGATGATAATATTGCTTGTATTATTTATCGCGGGGTTCACCCTATAGGTTACTGTTTTATAAAAGTTATTTATACTGCCTATAATAATAAACCAATTCGTCTATTACAGGGTATTGTTGGTTCCCTCCCAGGGAACCACGGAAGTAACCTCATTTTTCCTACATACTTGAAGTTATGTACCAAGTTTCTGTTCGACTTCTGGCGAAAAACTTATGCTGTAGGATTTATTACTAATCCTGCACTTTATGGTAATGTTGCCAAATTTTCGTATCGATGCTATCCATCATTAACTAATCAAGATTCTTCTTCTGATGAAGCGATAATTTTATATAAGGCTGTTAAGCTATGGAACGTCATTGCAATCAAAAATACAAACTCACCTTACTTTATTACAGAAGATCTACAGGCCATTGATACTTATAATAAGGAGCCACGCAATCAAGAAGAGGCTTTTTTCTTTAAATATAATCCAAAATTTAGGCAAGGAAATTATTTAGGTTTTTGCACTCGTTTTTCCCTATTTCGGATGCTGCAATGTATAACATATTTAGGATTGAAAAGAATACTCAAATCTAATAAGGGGATACCTTCCAAGTCAATACCTCAGGGGTCACGAAATCGTACTTGATTTTATCGATACATACATCTACTATTCTTTGGCAAAGAAAGATTGGCTATGAGTAACAAAGTAATTAGTACAGATCCTGCCTTGTCACTCAACTATTTTTAAAGATGTACTCTTATAAAAAATATGCCTTCCTATTAAGGAGTTGCAGCTTGAGTTTTCCTTCACTAGCCCAAATATTTCATCAGATATCAAAGATTTTGGGCATTCGGGCTAGGTGATGCAGCGACCTGACTCCAAAACCTCTGTTAGTGCCTAATTACTCCCTTTTGTACGCAAACGCCAAGAGCACTTACCCCTAATTCTTTACGGTTATTGCTAATAATTTTTTGTTTAGCTTCCTCGCATTGACTTTTAGACAAAAAGCCTTCCACTTCTTGAGTATGAATTGCTCCATAACCTGTTACTAATGTAATAAATAGAATATATTGCATGATTAGGATTCCGCGTTGAGGTACATTAGTGGTAATAATTTCCATGAGAGGATATTGTAAAAAAAGAATAAATAAAGTAGTTTTTAGTGTCTTTTTGTGAGCCCTTGTAACACTAACAAAAGCAACCCCAAAAGAAAGTATATCGGTAGGTGTGGAAACTACAGATTATTATCCATATTATGATTTTTTAGATTACTTCACACATGGCCCTCTGGGTAATGTTACCGTAAAACAAGCCCCTCCTTCAGGATTATTACTAGCGACTAAAGTACCACCAAGGTCCCTAATAAAACTATAAGCAATTGATAACCCCAAGCCTAACCCTACCCCAACTTCTTTGGTGGTAAAAAATGGATCAAATATATGTTCAATAATATCCGATTCAATACCTGGTCCATTGTCGATTACCTGACAAATAACTTTCTCTCCTTGCAGCTTTAGCTTTAACTGTATGTTTTTATCAACCTTATCTATTACTGCACTTGCTGCATTACTAATCAAATTACTTATTACTTGTTCTAGCCGGGTTTTATCACCTATAACTGGTAACTGATGAATATCAGGCAGTAGTTGTAAATCAACTTTTGGTTGATTAGGCTGTTGATTAAATATCATTAAAACATCGTAGACTAAACTAACCAAATCAATTGAAACTAAAGCTGAAGGCTGACTATAAGCAAACGTTTTAAGCTGTTTGGAAATATTTGCCATTCGCCCTGTCAGCTGTTCTATTTGCACTAAATTATCAGTTAGCTCCGTGGTACGCTGATGCTTTAACAACAAATGGCAGCTAGATAGATAAGTTCTTATTGCTGTAAGTGGCTGATTAAATTCATGGGCTATTGCCGCAGACATTTCGCCTAGGGCTGCGAGTTTTTTCTTTTGCACCAACTCTGTCTGGGCTGCTTCTAATTTTTCAGTGCGCTCTAATACCCGCTCTTCCAGTTTAGTATTTGCCTCTCGTAAAATTGCTTGCTGACTGGCTAAATGTTCATCCTGTGTTTTTTTCATCAACTCTTTTGCCAGGCGACGCTGTCTTATTACGAAACCAGCCAGTAAAGCAAATAATCCGAATAAACTAGCTAGACCAGTTATTAACTGACTATATTGTTTTGCAGCGGTTGTACTGGAAAGAAATACTAGCGACCAGTTTAAGTCTGGTAGCTGCATCGCTTGCAGTAAATAATCATCTGAGTTCGCTGCAATTTTTATCCTTCTACCAAGTTGTGTTTCATTAATTGTTGAAATAGCTAATGGTTGTATTTGCTCATTACTAAATAACTGAGCCTCCTCAATTTCCTGCTTTACTTCTGGGCTGAGGGTTTTAAAACTACGGTATTTCCATTCAGGGTTAGACGCTAATACCACTACACCATAATGATCTATTACCATTACCGATTCATCAGCTTGTCGCCAGATAGCTTGTAATGGCTCTAAGTCTACCTTAACGACAGCAACGCCAATTAGCTTAGCTGTTGCAGATAATACAGGATAAGAATAAAAATAGCCTGGCTTTCCTGTAGTCACACCAATAGCAAAGAACTGCCCCGGAAGGTTCTGCTGTGCAGCTTTAAAGTAAGGCCTAAAACCATAATAATTACCAACAAAGCTAGCTTTAGTATCTGAATTGCTGGCGGCAATGGTATAACCATCAGCATTAAGAATAAATACAGCAGCCGCGCTTGCCGCCTGTTCTACTCGATACAGATAATCATTTACCCATCGCTGCAAAGATTCACTAGCAGGGTATTTTAATAGCTGTTTTACCTGGCTTACTTGGGCCACCATATAAGGTAAATGCCGGTATTTTGATAAAACACCATCAATACTGCTGTTATATAGCACTAATCGACTCTTACCCACACCCGCTAACTGCTGTAGTTGCTGATGCATCACCAGCTGGTATATTACACCACTTAGTAACAGGCCAACTAACAACACTATGATGAGCCCAATGGGCAAAGCGCCAGAGACTGTACGACATAAGTTAGATTTACTATAAACCACTTGGTTGATGTCCTTGCTGCCACAACAATGTACAGTTTACAGGCCCAACACCTAATACGCAGAAAATTCAACTGAGTTATTACAATGAGTGAGCCTTATTCGCCACTACCTGATGAGTTTGTTAAACGCCTTAAGCAAATTGTTCCACCACAGCAATTAGCATCGATTCTGAAGAGTTTTCATCAAGTAAAGCCTACCAGCTTTCGTATTAATACTCTTAGGAATGATCCAGAACAGATTAAACAACAACTGCAGGATGAAGGCTTTGACTTGCAACCAGGGGAAACGGTTTTAGACCTAGCGGCAGCCCCTGGAGGTAAAACACTTCAGATGGCCTGAATGATGAATAACCAAGGAGCTCTCTCTGCGATTGAGCCTGTTAAGAATCGATTCTTCAAGCTTAAAGCCAATTTAGAGCAGTAAGGCGCCTCTATGGTAAAAATGTACCTAACAGATGGCCGAACTGTAGGCGGTAAATGTCCTGAGCGCTTTGATCGAGTTTTACTTGATGCACCTTGTTCCAGGGAGTCACGTTTTAACCAGCTTTCCCCCCTGTCATGGAGCCACTGGAGCCTTAAAAAAGTTAAAGAAGTGGCCAAAAAACAGAAAAAACTATTACTTTCGGCACATTATAGCTTGAAGCCTGGTGGCGTTATGCTCTACAGCACTTGTTCCTTTTCTCCGGAAGAAAATGAAGTAATAGTTTATCGTATTCTGAAAAAATTCGATGCGGCAGTTAGATTAGAGCCTTTGCAGCTTGCTACTAAGGGCCTACAAATCCCAACAAATAACTTACAGGCTCATAATAGTGGTAGTATCCCACTTGAGATCCAGCCAGGCTTAACTGAATGGAATCAAAAGTCCTTGTATCCAGACCTTAAAAATAGTGCTCGGATCTTGCCTAGCAATGTTATTGATGGATTTTATCTATGCAAAATTAAAAAGTTAGCCAGTTTTTTTAAAACTAATTTAGCATTACTAACCTACCATGCAGCTTTGTTGCAACGATACAGCTTGGCTTCTCCGGGAGAATTTACCCCCGGCAGCCAATATTACTTATACCTATAACTTTTGCAGAATTCTCCGTGCTTTTGCCGTGAGATAAATCAGCTTAAACCGTTTATCATCAGGGTATTGTTTTACTCTGATCAATTTGTCACCTGGGTTTCCAGCTCTACCCTCCTCCAAACGACGTATAGTCGTAGCGACATTTTTTTCATTGACACCCATAAATTGAGACAACTCAGAAACTGAACAGCCTTCATTTTCACCAATTGCCATTAGGGTTGCCAGTGTCCGCACGGTTAGGCGGGGATATTGATTTGATAAGTTCACAAGCTTTTTCGTGTTCATGGTATTACTAGTCTTGGCCCTTTAATAGTTTTTTTAGAGTATTGGTCTATCCGTTGCTTGTACATCATGAGTAGTATCCGCTCAACTCAACTTTTAGCTAATACGCCTAACGACATGCCTATTAGAGTATTCATAACTTTGGCGGCTATTCATTAACCATTATCTTGGTTATAGGACATTTATCCCTAGTATCCTTTTATCTTTGTATCCAAGCAAATACTCCCATTACCTAGATACACTTCCATATCCCAACGTAGCCTATATCTAAATACCTCCCTCACCTCAATATGCCCCTCCCTGATGAGGATAGCCAAAGCTATTGTTTCCTGGTATTTGCTATTCCTAGTCACGATGTACTTTCTCCATGCCAACGAAACTGGCAGGTAATATTATAGCTGATTCAATATGTGTAGTATGTTTAAAATTGCAATTAAATTGTTAGCCTTTCGTAGAAAGCTAGAAAACATCACATTATTAGTCAATATTCAGTATTGATTTTCTATAAACAGACTTAGACTGTCTTCTTAATAAGCAATAGATAGGTCACATACTGGCTTATAGGTAATCATTATTTATTTTTATAGCGCTCAATATTCTTTTTCAAATAATATTGAAAAGCTATTAGTCCTAGCTAAACTATCACTCAATTAGCTATAACGTGTGTTGTTTTATTATGTACCAACACTTCTTTATGCATTTACAGTACTAATCCCATATTACTTCATTATATTCAGTGCGATTCTGCATAATTCATATCCATAACCCATACTGAATAAACATAAAATAAATACGACTTATATTACTTAATAAGCAATATAAGTTGTTGCTTACATTTTAATGACCTATTCCTATCAACTGTTATAAACAGCCGTATCACCACCGTTTACAACTCACAAGATCACTATGAGGTAAACTGAATACAACTACTAGGCATTAATCACTGTCGTAATTAATGCTATAGCTAACAGCAATCGTGATTGATAATGAGGGCTTATGATAAATGACAAAGGCTGTATAAATATACAGCTAATAATCTTGTTAGCAGAAATTGCGCGGTAAAACCCCTCATAAATTTTCTCAAAAAGGATGAGTGTAGTTTTTGATATGAATTGGTTATTAGTATTATATATCATGTCTGACCTTGGTTAGGGCTAGCCTACATATGTAGGAGGCCTAAGCCTACTGCAGCCCCCTCTTCGTTTTATTGTTTTTCTATCAGTTGACGCCTTTTTATTTACGTTGATTGTAAATAATTATTTTTAAGTTAACAACTGTAGTATTTGAAATTTTAAGTTTTCAAACTCAGCACCCTACACAATGAAACTGCTAGCATTCAAATCAAAAAAGCTTTCGTCAAAGCAATAAAGCTATAGTTTTGGTTAATTTGCACGAGCTCTCAATATATACAGCAAATGAATTGCTCACAATGAAGGATATTCTTAGGCTCTGAAACTATCGTCAAGATAAGTTTACCGCCAATCCAGTATACGACTATAGATTCACTCTAGTTCGCAGTAAATATATACATATCAAATACACGACTATAGTAGTATCTTGAAAAAACATAATAGCAATACAAACACTTCAACTAAGGTATAGCTTGTTAGACGCCCATAAAACTGCAAGAAAAGCACACTATAGTTTTCGCTTTACCAGATAGCATCAGTTTAAAAACAGAAAAGACCTGGTTTTTCGAACAATTCTTTCACTAACTTATTATCACTCTGACTACCTAGTCACAAAGTCGTATAGGCGCATCGGAAAAAATAATATAAAACAATTACATAACAATAAAAAGTTACTAGCACCTTAATAAGAACATTAGACATAAGCAGGGTGCGATTCTACTTACGGAGTGACCCAATGTACCAACCTACTCGTAGCTTACTTGCTGCCTTAGCTATTACACCATCTATCATTACCTATTCAATTGGCTCACAGGCTGTTGCTAGCACAGCGCTTGGCATACCTAAAGAGGCAATAGGCCAACCAGGCAGCCCTCACCAGTGGACATCCGCCCGAAAAGTCGGGGTTGGTACGTCTGCCAATGATCAGTCTAAAGTATGGTTTAGCCTAGTTGATGGCATAGTTTCAGAAGTATATTGGCCCCAAATAGACATGGCTCAAATCACTGACTTGCAATTGTTGATATCAGATGGCAAAAGCTTCTTCATTGAAGAAAAGCAGCTTCAACATCAAATCACCTATATGAATGACAAGTCGTTGGCTTATCATCTTACAAATAGCGACCCTAACAACCGGTTTACTATTAACAAGAAAATTATTACAGACCCTAATCGGGATACCCTCATCCAAAATATAAACGTGACAGTTAACCAGCCCAACCTGAAATTCTATGTGCTACTGAACCCAGCTATTAGTAACACTGGTTTATATGATTATGCGGAAGCTACACAACAAACACTGTATGCTTGGGATGCCAGAGCTAAACACGCAGACCAGCAACCACATGCCTCTCAAGTAATTGCATTGATTAGCGACATACCTTATCGAAAAACATCTAGTGGTTTTGTTGGTAAGTCAGATGGCTGGCAAGACTTGACTGATAACTTCCAAATGGACTGGCAATATCACACCGCCAGTAATGGCAATGTGGCATTGATTGCGGAGTTGGACTTACCTGAAAAACCTGGTAGTTATGAGTTCAACTTAGCGCTAGGGTTTGGACATTCTAAAAGCACAGCCAAACACTTAGCCAGCCAGTCACTAAACAGCGGGTTTAAGCCCCTGGCTCAACAATATATTAATGGTTGGAACAATTACTGTGACAGCTTGGCCGACCTAAGCAGTATGAGCTTTGATAATGGCAAGCTTTACTATACCTCTGCCATGGTGCTTAAAGCTCATGAAGATAAAACCTACCAAGGAGGAATGATTGCTTCACTGAGCATACCTTGGGGCACATCTCAGTACGATCATCAGTCTGGTGATGATCGTGGAGTAATACCAGGCTCACCAGCCGATGGCTATAAAGATGGTCCTGTTGGATATCATGTCGTTTGGCCACGAGATTTATATCAAGTCGCCACATCTATGATTGCAGCAGGTGATTTTGAAACAGCGAAAAGAGCCCTCCATTATCTAACAAAAGTACAATTTAAAGAAACTGATGGCAATTGGCAGTTTTGTGAAAATAGCATTCCAAAACACGGATCTTTTCCACAGAATTTTTGGTTATCAGGTAAACCACATTGGTCGGGTATGCAGTTAGATGAAACCGCCATGCCAATTATCTTAGCTTGGCGGTTATGGCAATTAGGTCAGCTATCTCCTCAACAATACTACCAATCTTTCATTAAGCCAGCTGCTTCATTTATCAGCCAAGTGGGACCATGGACCCAACAAGAGCGCTGGGAAGAAAACAGTGGTATTTCTCCTTCTACAACAGCTGCCGCTATAGCCGCATTAATTGCTGCAGCTGACTTTGCTGAGGCTGCTGGTGACAACAAAACAGCTAATCATTACCGTCAGCAAGCAGATCAGTGGGTCATGGGGATTGATTACTGGCTTTTTACTCGTACCGGAGTTTATGGAAATGGCCATTACTACGAACGAATTGACAGCAGCCAACAATGTGCAAAAACTGCCAACCCGAATGATCACCAACTGCTTTATATTGCGAATGGAGGAGGACAATACCAAGAACGAGCTATTTTAGATGGTGGCTTTTTAGAGCTTGTGCGTTTTGGTATTAAATCCCCTAATTCCCAGCAAATACTAGAAACATTAACCGAATACGACAAGTTGTTACAGGTAAGAACTCCAAGGGGTTTTGGCTATTATCGTTATTCCCATGATGGTTATGGAGAAACTTTATCAGGCAAAGATTACACAGGTGAAGGTAAAGGCAGATTATGGCCATTATTGACTGGCGAACGAGGACATTACGAGTTAGCCAAAGGTAATAATATCGATACCTATATTAAGTCAATGGAAAACTTTGCTAATGCAGGTCGAATGCTACCAGAACAAGTGTGGGATCAACGTACTGGTCCATATAAAATGGGAGAAGGCACTGGCGGAGCAACCCCTTTAGCATGGAGTCATGCTGAATATATCAAGCTACTAGCCTCAAAGCAGGCGAATCAGCCATTAGACACCATTAGTAGTGTTGTAGACAGATATCAAGGCTGTATAACTACGGTTAATATCAATGTTGATGTTGGGTATAACCACCAAGTCACCATCCGAGGTAACAAAGGCTCGCTTAATTGGAATAAAGGAGTTCAAGCTCATTGGCTACCTGGAAATACCTGGCAAGCTACTTTATTTGGTATTAATGAACCATTTGAATTCAAGGCGCTAAAAGATGACTCTCAATGGCAATCAGGCAAAAATAATATTGGTAAACCCTGTGAAGTGAATATAGTTAATGCCAGCTTTTAGCTTAAAAAAGCTTAATTCAATAAAAAACAAAGCCTCTATATCTTTAACACTTGATATAGAGGCTTTTATCTCAAGCAGACTGCAGGACAAATAGCTTTATTACATATACTTTATTTTTCGACAAAAATTACCGCAACTCCCAACATTAAAAATACACCAATAAGTATTTGCAGAAAAAATGGCAGGGTCATAGATCCTCCATTTGTGTTTTTTACTTCCGTCCTCAGTTGAGTACTCATAATTTAATTATAGGTAATAATTTATATGCTTCTATATTAATTTGCTCTATAGATTCTTGCTTGAGTGATTTAATTTAAAACTATAGTTTAAACTGCGATGTTTTTAGTAACAAATTTTGTAGATTATCATTATCCGTATTTAATACAGCCACTTCAGCTTTCGACAATATTTCATTCAAGGGGGTATTAAATGGCTTACATATTTCTTTTAAATCGTCTAAGCAAGACAGTAGTATATCAGTTTTATAAATTGATATCTTTTCTAACTCTACCAGGGAAGTCTTTATTTTTTCCTTAATTTTATCAGGTATCGAATCAGTATCATGCTTACTGCTATTAATGTTTATATTTGAGTTATCCAGGTGCTTTAAATATTTATGTAGCACTTCTGCAAGCTGCTCAATACTAATGGGTTTGGTTAAATAGTCATCTACTCCTGCATCCAAAGCCCGCTGCTGCTGCTCACAAAATGCCTCTGCTGATAAAGCCACTATGGGTACTTTTTTTTCTTTTAGTATTTGTCTAATCGCCCGGGTGGCATCTAAACCACTCATTTCTGGCATATGCATATCCATTATGATCAAATCATAAGAATCAGACTTAAGCTGACTTTCCATTACTTTATCAATGGCTGCCTGACCACTATTAACACAATCAACAGCTAAACCAAAATCTTCAAACATTGCCTTCATAACTTCTTGGTTTAAGATTATATCTTCAACAACTAATACTTTATTTTCTTTTGAAAAAAGTAATGAAGTTTCAGTTTTTTGTGGGTGTTTCTGCTCCTTATCAACAGTAGCCATATCAACAGTAGCTATATAAGGGATTTTTACCTCAAAAGTTGAACCACGACCAGGTTCGCTTTCGACACTAATAGTTCCTCCTAACAAGCTTACTAATTTACTGGTAATAGCTAATCCTAAGCCAGTACCTCCATAGTTTCTCGTAATTGAGTTATCTGCTTGCTGAAATGATTTAAAAATTTCTTTTTGTTTATCTTTTGATATCCCTATGCCTTCATCTTCAACTTTAAAAGCTATTATGCTATCAGATAAATTCTCTTTTTTAATATATGTAATTATTTTTACACTTTTATAGTTTGGTGTAAATTTAATTGCATTACTTATAACATTAGTCAAAATCTGATTTAACTTTGTTCTATCTGATCTAATCAAATCTGGTAATGTGCCTTTAAATTGATAACTATAATCAAGCTCTTTATTGTAAGCAGCAATTTTATTGATATGGAATATACCTTGAACTAAAAGCTTTATATTAATATCTTCATAGTGAACATCCATACGTCCCACTTCTATCTTAGACAAGTCTAAAATATTATTTATCAATTCAATCAAATGCTCGCCACTCGACTTGATATTTAAAACAAATTTTTTCAATTCACTATTAACTTTATTTTTATCAAAGCGTAACGCCAAAATTTGGCTAAACCCGATAATTGAATTAAGCGGCGTTCTTATCTCATGACTCATATTAGCTAAAAATTGTGATTTAGCCTGACTGGCTTTTTCTGCCCGTATTTTTTCATAAACGAGCTTCCCTTCTATTAGCTTTCTATTATTCAATTCTTCCTTAAGCCTACCCACCATATTACAAAAACCAACTTCAAGTTCTTTCAACTCATTATTACTTTTGTTGCCCGTTTCCAGTTTAAAGTTATCTAGGCTTTCAAAATTAATTGCCCTAGTTGTTCGAATTAGCACTTTTAATGGTTTACCTAATAGTTTTTCTGCAAAAAAAACTATTATTATAAGTAATGCCACTGTTTTAATAACTCCATTTACGATTAATAAAATAAAGCTGTATTCAACTCTTTCAAGTACTACTTGAGTACTTGAATATAAAGTTAAATATCCAAGCAACTGATTTTGATTATCAACTAGAGGCAACTGATAGTTAAACAAAGTTTTTAAGGTATTTTTATTAACACTTAAGCTAGCTTCAACACCATCAACATTAACGACTAACTGTGTATTTGTTGCTAACTCAGTATTTCCAACAATTCCAATTAACTGTTGTTCAGCATTTGTTAGCTCTACACCAACTACAACAGGTATTTGTATTATTCCAAGAAGGGTTGAATAGACCTGCTCATTATTTAAATGCCACAAAGCTTGCGTTAGCACTGGAGAAAAAATATTTGTATATTTAACCAAGTCGCTGTTGATGTTATTTTTTTCATCGTTATATTGAGTAGCCAGCTGAAAGACAGTTGTTACTACCGCTATTATCACATACACACCAAAAACAGCCTTAATTAATGAATAACCAACAGTATTCCTCTTCTCTCTTAACAGCAGCCTCAACATTTAAACACCTATAATATAGCTCTATTATTATAGATTCATACTCCATACAATTATTGTTTATATGAAATAGCCCTATGACTGTCTTTGAACCCGTATTTTCTAGCAATTTCAAGCCAGTCATTATCTTTATTAATATCTGTTAAGTGCACCTCCAAATCTTTTCTATTTTTTGATATCAAAAACATTCGGTAAAAGACAGTATGCTTTTCAGGGGCAATATATATTTTTTCTTTTACTGACATTTCGTCAATAAGGTAGTTTATTGTTGATGTAGGTAGTAATGTAAAGTCAATTCTACCTTTTAAAAGTACTTTTAAATTATTTCTTTCATGATCTCCATCAATTCTTTTTATTTTTCCCTGATCAACCAAACGATCAATTCCTACATATTTGTGGCCTGCCATTCCACCAAATATCAGCCCTTGTAAAGATTGAAGCCCCTTATACTCAACCGGTTTTTCTAGTCGTGAAATTATTGAGCTGGAGTCCTTAAGCATTGAAGCCCATCGATATTTTATCTTCTTTTTATCATTAAACCATGCTGGATTAGCCCAAATAACTACCCACGGCCCATTATTTTCAATTTTTTTATTAAGTCTTTTTCTAGGTAAAATTTGCAATTCAAATTGATATCGACCATTCGAATCATTGTTAAGAAATTTTTCAAGCTCAAAACTTAACCCTTTATTTTTTTCATTAATAAACGGCGGGTGGTTGTGATAAGTATATAAATAAATTTTTTCATGGTTAGCTAAAATTACTGATGAGTGAATAATAAATAGTAACCCTGATAGATACTTTATCATCATATACCTCATTTAACATTTATTATGCCAGCAATGAATGAAGCACAGAATAAAGCTTATCTTTATTAATTGGCTTGGTTAAATAGCCCGTACAGCCTGCATCGGTACATTTTTTATCATCACCATCTAATGCATAAGCAGTCATTGCTATTATAGGCGTTTCTATTAAACTCTCATTACTTTCCCATGCTCGTATTCTACGAACAGCTTCATAGCCATTCAGCAAAGGCATTTGCATATCCATAAAGACGATATTCCATTTATCCGCCTTAAACTTTTCTAATGCCTCCTTACCATTTACTGCGGTCTCTACGCTATAAAATTTCTTTGATAAAATTGACTTAGCTATCATTCTACTGGCAGGATCATCTTCAACCAGTAAAACAGATTTCCATTTTTTTTCATTTTTAAAGCATCTTTGCTCAACCACTTTATTAGAATTTAATACCAAACCACTCCGATTAACCAAAAAATCTTTAATATTATCACTGTCAGCATTGACAAGCTCACAAGAGATAGTGAAGTAAAATTGACTACCTTTATTTATTTCACTTTCAAACCATATTTCTCCCGATAACATTTCAACTAATTTTTTAGTAATTGTTAAACCTAAACCAGAGCCTTGATAGTTTCTTGTGGTTGAGTCTTCAACTTGGGTAAAACTATCAAACACCATACTTTGCTTGTTTTTTTCTATACCTATACCAGTATCACTAATATTAAATAGTAATAGTGCTTTGTTTTTTCCTGATTTTTCTGTTGTTACATGCAGATCAACTCTCCCTTCTTTTGTAAACTTAATTGCATTTCCCATAAGGTTAATCAATATTTGGTTTAATTTATTGGAATCACTTTTAATTATATCTGGCACTTGCCGGGCTATAGAGTAGTTTAAACAAATCCCCTTGTCTTTTGCTTGCGATGCTAATAACTTATAAGTAGAGTCAATGAGTTGATGCAAACTAAAAATGCTATTATTAACGTCAAGTTTATTCGCTTCTATTTTTGACAAATCTAAAACATTATTAATTAAGTTAAGCAACCTCTCTCCACCACTTGTAAGAATATCTATCAGTTCTTTTTGTTCCTGATTTATATCGGTTTCTTCTAGTATTTGGACTGTACCTAAAATTGCATTCATAGGTGTTCTAAGTTCATGGCTCATATTGGCAAGAAACTCTGATTTCGCTTTATTGGCACTATCAGCTTGCACTTTGGCACTAATAAGGTCTTTCTCGTATGATCTTCTTATTTTTATTTCATTAACTAGCTGTTTATTTAACGCTTCTAAGTCACGAGTTCTTTCAAGGACGCTATACTCTAGCGAGTCTCTTGCTTGCTTGGCTGCAAGCGCACTGTTCAAGCGGGCTTCTAGAATAAGTCTATTAATAGGCTTACTAATATAGTTCACCACACCTAGCTTATAGCACTTTGCTAGTACTTCATCATTGTCTTCTGCTGTCAATACAATTATAACTATTTTATGAAACTCTTCTTTCTTATTTAGTTGCAGCAGTAAATCAACTCCATTTAACCCTGGCATATTTAAATCTAATATAATCAAATCAAATGTCTCTTCTTTAAGCCTGGGAAATAAGTTATTTGGGTTAATGATAAAGCCGCACCGGTAGCCAAACTCTTTGATGAGATGCTTAAGTTGTTGACATGTTTTTATATCATCATCAACAACAAGAATATTAGGAGCAGTTATATCAAATGCCATTTAATTAGCTACTTGGTTATCCTTGACCACTTTATGTGTATTAAAAAGTGTAGCAAGCATGCTGTTAGTTTACTTTATTTTTTGTAGCAGCTACTAACAACAAAACTAACTTTATTTAGATTTTATTTCTGTTAATACATATCAAGCCATACAGTTTTCATAAAAAATTATTATAGCTTAGGCTTGTCAATCTCTTTCGAATGCCATTACTTGCTTTAACCAGCTTGTAAATTTCTGTACCCGTTTATAACGAGGAGAGCTTTCGTCGTACAATAACCAGACTCCTGCATACTCTACGGTATAATTAAATAGCTGAACAAGTTCTTGTTGCTTGATTAATTGCTTAGCAACTATATTACTCATCAACGCTATACCTTTTCCCGTAAGAACCGTATGTATTGCTATGCCTACGCCTTTGACTCGTATGATTTGCAATTTAGAATAGTCAACTGTAACACCTGCCGTCTCAAACCAGCTTTTCCACCCTTCTGAAAATAATGGAGTACTTTCGATTAATAAATAATTCAATAAGTCTTCTGGCTTATTAATATTTTTTGCAACACTTGGTGAGGCAACTACAATACCTTCGCTGGCCGCTAAAAATTCATTGACCAAACCTGGATAATTACCTTTACCATAACGGATAGCAACATCTGCTTCATCACGCTTTAAATCTAAAAGATCTAAGGTAGGTATCATATGGATTCTGATTTCTGGATAAGCTTCAGTAAATAACCACAACTTTGGCATTAACCAATGTGAAGCAAATGCGGGGCTAAGGGTAACCTTAAGCTCACCAGCCAACTCTTCTTGCTGAACTCGATTAATACCTTCACGGATCAAACCTAACCCTTTCTCAACATATTGAAATAAGCTTTCACCCGCCTCCGTTAGCTGCATTGTCCGGCCAACTCGAATGAACAACCTCACCCCCAATACTTGTTCTAAAGTGCGAACTTGCTGACTCACAGCTGATTGAGTAATAGCCAGCGCATCTGCCGCTTTTGAATAGCTTGATAGCTTTGCCGCCGTTACAAAAACACGCATAGCACTTAAGTGCTGTAAAGGATCTGTCATTTTATGGCTTTGCTCAGTATTTACTATTAGATCAACTAATAGTAAATCAAAATTTATCGTTCGTAGTTAACAATTAAAGTCGCTAAATTGCTGTTGTGTAGAGAGGCATAAGTCTAATTGATAAAATAACAGAGCAGTAGTGATGGCGTATCTATTAATAATACTGATAGTTTATGGTTGTATTTGGTTTATTTACAAGAGATGTTGCACTAAAGCTAAGTCAGCTAACGCACAAACTCTCCCCTCAAACCTCAACCAACAACTTATTTATGACCTAGGGCTAAGTGATGTCCGCCCTGTTGTTGAGAAAACTAACAAACAACAGCAAAAAGACTATGCGGCTGAAAAAAATCAAAGAAATATTAAGGGGCTATAAAAAAATTACCCCAGCTACTTGGGGGGGAGATAACGTAGCCGGGGCAGATTATTATCTCCGCTAACTTGGGGGCTTAACGGAGTAAATGCCAACACTAAAACACATAAGGAGTAGTTAAAGTGACCATCGCGATCACTCGTAATATATGACAACCCCAAATTCAGGAAAGTTCCAGCAGCTTAAAATTTTTTTCAATAAATTTAGAAAAACTAAGTTAGTGGGCTTGGTCCCAGTTATCGCCCACTCCCGCATCCACTATCAATGGCACTGACAAGTCAGCCGCTGCCACCATCCGTAGCTTCAAGCCAGCAACCACTTCATCCACCTGTGCTTCTGCTACCTCTAAGATCAGTTCGTCATGCACTTGCATAATCATGTTTGCATCTAACTGACTTTCAGTTAACCATTGGTCAACACTCATCATCGCTCGCTTAATGATATCGGCAGCTGTTCCCTGCATCGGCGCATTGATTGCGGTCCGCTCTGCAGCTTTTTTCCGCATTTGGTTACGGGAACGTATCTCTGGTAAATGCAAACGTCGGCCAAATAAGGTTTCTACATAACCATTTTCGGCAGCAGAGTGACGAATATCATCCATATAGGTAAGCACCCCTGGATAGCGTTCGAAATATAAGTCGATATATTCTTGGGCAGACTTACGAGACACGCCAAGCTGCTTAGCTAAGCCAAAGGCAGACATACCATAAATCAAACCAAAGTTAATCGCTTTTGCACTCCGCCGCTGACTATCAGTGACTTCATCAATCGGTACTCCAAACACTTCAGCAGCCGTTGCACGATGGACATCTTTACCTTGGGAAAAGGCACTCAATAACCCTTCATCATTGGACAGATGCGCCATAATCCGCAACTCAATTTGAGAATAGTCTGCAGCAATGAGTTTATAGCCTGGTGAAGCAACAAATGCCTGGCGAATACGCCGACCTTCTGCTGTTCGAATTGGAATATTTTGTAAATTGGGATCAGAAGATGACAATCTACCTGTTGCTGTAACCGCTTGATGATATGAAGTATGTACCCGACCTGTTTCTGGGTTGATCATTTCAGGTAGTTTATCGGTATAAGTTGACTTAAGTTTACTTAAGCTGCGGTATTCCAAAATCAGTTTTGGCAGAGGGTAATCTAAAGCCAGCTCTTGTAGTACAGGTTCTGCTGTAGAAGGTTGACCTTTTGGCGTTTTTTTAATTACAGGCAGCTCAAGCTTGTTGAATAATATTTCACCCAGCTGTTTGGCTGAGCCTAAATTAAACTCTTCACCTGCTAAATCGAAGGCTTCTTTTTCCAGTTCATCAATCCGTTTAGCCAGCTCAACACTTTGTTTTTGTAACAAGCCGGGATTAATTAGCGCTCCATTACGTTCCATTTTAGAAAGCACGCTGATTAAGGGTAATTCAATTTCCTTAAACACTTTCACCAGTGTTGGGTGCTCTGCTAGTTTAGGCTCCAACGCTTGGTGTAATCGCAGGGTAATATCTGCATCTTCTGCCGCATATTCCGCCGCTTGCTCAATAGCTACCTGATCAAACGTGATTTGCTTAGCCCCTTTACCAGCAATATCTTCAAAATGAATCGTTTTATGACCCAGGTATTTGAGCGCTAAACTATCCATATCATGTCGGGTTGCTGTGGAATCCAGTACATAAGATTCCAACATGGTATCAAAAGCAATTCCTTTCAATTCAATATCGTAACGCGCCAGCACACTTTGATCATACTTCAGATTCTGTCCAACTTTTTTCTGGTCAACGCTTTCCAATAAAGGCTGCAACTGCGCTAATACCTGATCTCTGTCTAGCTGCTCAGGTGCTCCCACATAGTTATGTGCTAATGGCACATAGGCGGCTTTGCCTGTTTCTATAGCAAAAGACACCCCCACTATTTCTGCCTTCATATAGTCCAGGCTAGTGGTTTCGGTATCAAAGGCAAACAGCGCAGCTTGCGCTAATTGCTTTGTCCAGTTATCAAGTTGCTGCTGGGTTAAAATAGTTTCATAGGTAACATCTAACGCTTGCTCCACATCATCAACGGTTTCACCAGCAGACAGTAACTCTTCAATCCAACCTTTAAACTCTAATTTCTTAAACCAGTCCAACAATGCAGTTTTATCAGGCTCAACCAACTTTATATCCGCAGGGCCCATTTCCAGCGCAACATCCGTTTTAATGGTGGCTAGCTGTTTTGAAAGCAGTGCTTGTGCCTTATGTTCTTCAAGCTTTTTTGGCATGGTCTTAGAACCACGAAATCCAAGAGCAGGTACTTCCTCTAAGCGCTCATAGACAGATTCCAGACTACCTAAACCTTGCAATAAGGCTAAAGCCGTCTTTTCACCCACTCCAGGTACACCAGGTATGTTGTCTACTTTGTCACCCATTAATGCGAGAAAATCGATGATAAGCTCTGGGGGTATACCAAACTTTGTCTTTACCCCTTCTACATCCATAAAAGCATCACCATCTTTCATGGTGTTAACCAGCGTAATATGCTGATTAACTAACTGAGCCATATCTTTATCACCAGTTGAAATAATTGTATCAATCCCGGTTTCTGTTGCCTGTCTAGCTAAGGTGCCAATTACATCATCTGCCTCAACACCTTCAATAACAAACATAGGTAAGCCCATTGCTTTAATAATGGCGTGTATAGGCTCAACCTGCTCCCTTAATTCATCAGGCATTGGTGGTCGATGGGCTTTGTATTCACTGTAAATGGTGTTGCGAAAAGTAGGGCCTTTGGCATCAAAGATGACTCCAATAGGGCTTTCAGGGAAGTCTTTGATTAAGCGCCGCATCATACTTATCACCCCACGAATAGCACCAGTTGGCTGACCATCCGAGGCGCTTAAGGCTGGCATTGCGTGAAAGGCTCTAAACAAGTAAGAAGAACCATCCACAAGAATTAACGGGGGCTGCTTTTGTTGTTTCGTCATAGGCCAGTACATTTACAGTTAAAATAAATATCAACAGGTCCTTATTGTATCAGTTATGGTGCAACCCTGACCTGTCAATTATCAATAGCTAACAAAAAATGACTGAAAACTGCTGTGCTAACAATGAAATTTAAGGTACCGTTTAGCGGCTTTTATTGTCACTATTAATATATACCGAAAGGTTTATATCTTAGCTTGTGACAATTGATAGCAATTGCGGGCAGCATAAAATTTAGGATTGGAGACTAGGCAAACCAGGAGACTTTTATGAAACAGCTCATATGTTCAGCAGCTCTGATCACTGTATTGTTTGGTGGCTGGCAGGCAACACATGCCGAAGATGTCATCACTGAAGACCCTGCAGTGGTAATTAAAGAGAGCAAAAAAGGTAAAGGTGTCACTGTTGAAACATATCGCCTAAAAAATGGTTTTGTATACGCCTACAAGGTAACTCCAAAAGGTGGCAAACCTTATTTTCTGGTAGCAGCAGATAATGAAGGTAACTTCATTCGAACTGACAAACCTCACCAAATGCTGGTTCCATCCTGGAAGATTTTTGAGTGGTAATTTTTGAGTCGTATTTATGTCGGTTTATACCCATTTAACCTTTGATGAGATAGCGCAACTATTAACCAAGTATGATATCGGCACCCTCAAGTACTTTGAGGGTATTGCTGCTGGGGTGGAAAACACCAACTACTTTATTGATGTAGTTGCAACTGATAGCCAAACTACTCGATACGTACTCACTTTGTTTGAGTTTTTACCCGTTGAGATCATTCCCTTCTTCACTACCATTACCGATCACCTGGCAACCCAGCAGTTACCGGTTCCCCTGGCGATCAGAGATTTGCAAGGGGTATCATTACACTGGTTAAAAAACAAACCCTGTTTGATCCAACGTTGCCTGGCAGGTAAACAAGTTGATACACCCAATAGCAGCCATTGTGCTGCAGTGGGTGAAATGCTGGGCAAAATGCATCAAGCAGGCCTACAAACAACCATTAGCCAAACCAATCAACGCGGATTGAGCTGGTTGGTTGAACAAGCCGATAGACTACAAAGTTTAGTGTCTACCGAAAATGCAGCTCTACTAAAACAACAGGCAGATTTTTTTACGGCTTTTTTCCAGCAGCATAGCCACTTGCCACAAGGAATCATTCACGGTGACCTATTCCATGATAATGTGTTATTCACTAACACCAATATCAGTGGTGTCATCGACTTTTATAATGCCTGTACTGACTATTTGTTATACGATTTAGCCGTTACAGCAAACGACTGGTGTCGTTTGCCAGGGCAAACTCTTGATCCCCAAAAAGTAAAGGCATTAGTTGATGGGTATAACCACATAAGACCTTTCAACGAAGATGATAAAAACGCCTGGCCGGTAATGTTGCAGTTTGCAGCCTTTCGTTTCTGGGTTTCTCGCATCATTACTTTTGAACACCCAGAGGAACATTTACCTCAAAACGAAGATGCCGTTGTTAAACCCAAAGACCCAAATGAGTTTAAACAACTAATGTTGCATCATAAAAATAACCCTGGTCTGTATACACTATAACCTCTACTTTCTCCAATCCTATACCCTCGCCTTATTACGGAAGTGGTATAATTCACAACACATCAATGTAAATATTATATGTTTATTAGGGCGTTTTAATGGCCCTAATTTATTTTAAAAATGCATGGGTTATTATCACTTAGAAAAGCTATATAACTTAGAGTCACTACCTAGCCATGGCTTTACTATCTCATGCTTCCCAGTAAAAATTAAAGGGGCTTCTGCTGGATGGACAAGGGCAGTAGCCATATTTGATGAATAACTACTTATTTTTGCTCCCGTAACTGTTTTTGAGCTACTTCCATTATTAGCAATACCTCACAAGGTGAATACTGGCCCAATAGTGAAATTTAACGGTAGTTAGTCCATTCAGCAATAGGATCAAACTGCTGCTTTCTTTTAAAATTGAGTCTTTTTAAACCGACTAAACATTCCCCTTGCATTTTTGCAGCCTTAACTTTTTTAACTGTTAAGGCAGTATCACTATAGCGTTTGGCAATTTTTTGGTAGGAGTAATCACTTGCCAGAGCCTGACTCGATAATATTAAAGTTAATAGTAAAACTGCTTTTTTAACCATACTTCTTCTTAATGGCACCTTTAATAACTGGGTTAAGCAACTAAGCCTATTTTAAATCCAAAAACAACAGGCTATTTTCCTGGTCCATATTAAAGCGAAAATTTCGCAGAAAGTTCATCCCTAACAAACCTTGTGAGACTTCCATTGAAGGTAAGTCCATGACTGCAAACTCAATATCATTGACGGCTCTGCCCGCGATTTCAAACCGTTTAAAACGATACACCGGTACTACTAATTGACCATTAGCCGTACTCATCATGGTATTATGTAAAAATTCAGCTTCACTATTATTTCCTAACTGTTTAAAAAACCGAGTCGATACAACTGACAGGGTAGCGCCCGTATCAATTAGTAATTCCACTTGATGACTGTTATCAATAACACCAGAGACTATATAATGACCATTATTTTGTCTAAGGGCGATACCTTCTTTGGCTCTTATTTTAGTGGCTATTTTATGCTTCAACTGTCGTGCCACATTCCCCCATTTTACATCAGCAAGCAAGTAATCAAGTAGTGCCAAAGAACGAGGAAAGTCATTCAACTGGTAATGTATTTCAGCTTGCTTAAATAAATAGCCATAATTATTTGAATCTAAGAGGGCAAGTTCTTCATAAAACTTGAGTAATAGTGGCCAGTGTTCACCTTCACTACTCTCACTAACTACTTTTTTATGGTAAGCCTGCACTAGGGTATGAATTTTTGCTTTGATATTCTCTATTTGATCAAAGTCGTATACATACTGCTCTAATTGATAGTATGCTTTGATAGCAGCGGGTAAATTACCTAATGCTCGATAGCTTTCGGCCAGAATATAAACTACCTGGTAGTCACCTGCATTGAACTGTAAGTAACTATTAATTAGTTTGATTAGCTGTTGATATTGACCTTGCTCAAACCCTTGTTGTAATTTTTCAATAAAAGCAGCACGGGCAAAGTTTTTATGTTCATCATCCAGTTGGGTAAGTTTTCGGTAGTGGTCTACGATTTTTGTTGTATTCCAGTCAGCCAGCTGTTCTTTAAATGATTGCATTGGTGCAGTTAATTTAGATTCAACTAGCGACTGACTATTAATGGCTGCAACAGGCACAGTTGTTGTTGTCAGTGTCTGTTCCGACATACTGTCATTGAGCAAGACAAGCCTGATGTCAGGCCAATATTGATGGCCGTACCAACCACTTACCAACCCAACAGAAAACACACTCAAGACAAAAATCGCTTTTTTCACAACAGCTTGTTACTCAATCTTACCAATATCACTTCAGGTTAATATAACAAAACTGTCAGGTATTCTGTATCAATAGTTTTGTATGTTTAAAGAAGAATACGAAAGCCTATAGATATACTCACAGCGAAGGATTATTTAGGCAAGGCCACCGAACGCTGAGTCCCAGTAGCACTTATATGTCAATTAAAGTAGCTACCGCAAGTCATACAGCAGCAGACTTGCCCCCAGGAGTTTAGGTATACTAAATGACTGGGGTGAAGTGTGAAGGTAACAAAGCATAAAAATCATTCGCGAAGAGTAGTTTGTAAGTGGGTATAACTATCGACAAACCGCTTATACTTATGCTGCCCACAGGTATAAGACTGATATTGGCTAGGTGTATCGTCTCTACGACAAGTCGGTACTACCTTAACTTTGGCGTCATAATCAAGGTCAATAAAGAAGGGTAAAGAATAGCGCTCTTTACCACTGGTGTTAATTACCCGATGCAGCGTTGAAATATAACGGTCATTAGTAAATGTTTGCACTAAATCGCCAATGTTTACAATCAGGGTGCCATCTACAGGTGGCGCACTGACCCAATCGCCATTTCTATTCTGCACTTGTAGCCCACCATTGGCATCCTGCGACAGAATCGTTAAAAAACCGTAATCCGTATGTGCACCTATGCCAAATTCTTCTTTGGTGATTTCTCCTTGTTGGGGAGGATAATGCAACAACCGTTGGATAGTGATCGGTTTGGTTTGTAATTTGGCAAAATAATCGGCGGGTAAACCTAAACTTAAGCCAATCGCGCGGATTAACTGTCGGGCCAAACCCAACATAGCATGATGATACTGCTCAAAAATAGTTTTAAAGTGCACTGGTTGTTGTGGCATTAGATTAGGGCCAAAAAAAGGGCTTATTTCTGCTGTATCCTGCCCGAAATCAAAACACTCTTTAAAATCTCTAGTATTTTCCGGGTCAACATTTTCAGCATACATAGGAATATAACCCCGTAATGTTTGACCAGAATGGATAATATTCAACTTATTTTTTTCTTCGAACGGAAGTAAAAAAAATGCTTCAGTCAGCTCATAGGCCTCTTTAATTAACTGCTCATCAACACCATGGTTTTTAATATATAAAAATCCAATATGCTCACAGATATAGCCTATTTCCTGCACTACTTTCATTGGGTTACTGTTATCAAGTAATGGGGCAATATCAACTATCGGAATTTCATTAAAAGAAGTTGTTTTACTTTGTAAACTATCTTCAACTGTTACACTCATAAACTTAGCACCTTCATTTTAGGCTATCACAAAGCAGATATTACACTTCACATCCAGCACGCCATTCTTTCCAACGTAAGGCTGCATTTGCCCCTAAAGACATAAAAGGCTCAGGTGGTAAACGGCTAGGCGCATCATAAGCCATAAATTCTTTTAAAATGGGGGAATCCAGATTGGTAGCCAATTCCACAGCCATCATTCCCGATAAAGTTCCTTTCACTGTGCCTAAACCATTTTGACATGCCGCCGCATATACCCGCTCTTCCAACTCACCAAATGCTGGCACAGAATTCAACGACAAGCATAAGCGGCCACCCCAACGATATTCCATTGTTACATCAGCCAACATGGGAAAACGTGCTTTAAACGCCTGGTCATGATTTTTTGCCACATTTATCAGCTCTGCTTCAGAGACTTCCATCGATTGATTTAAAGTAAAATGATTGCGTATCGTCAGCCGCTCACCACTGCCATTCCAATTAGACGTACGCCGCACTGTAGTACCCATCGGATCAGCAGGTAATAGTCCCCAATTGGCAGTCCCCCCAAGCCGCTGAACCTCATTCTGGTTTAATGCTCGGGTCATGGAGGCATAAGTAAAAATATGCATCAATTGTTGCTTAAAATAACCAAACGACTGGATATGTCCATTTACCGCTAGAATCACCCGTTTGGCTTTTACCCTGCCTTTAGGGGTTTTTAGGGTGTGTTCAAGCCCCAACTGCATTTCAATGACTGGGCTATTTTCATAAATACTAACGTCCTTTCTCAACCCTTGCGCAATTAAACGAATAAATGCCGCCGGTTGAATCATTGCAGTGCCAGGAGTAAACAAGCCTTTAGTGTAATAATCAGATCCGGTTAACGCCTTCATTTCTGCTTGATCTAACAGCCGATATTGTTCATCCAACGCCTTAATATGTTTCAAATAACAATCAATATGTTTTTCTCCTCGGGCAGAAGCAGCGCCTGTCACTTTGCCAGATAAGTCAAACACCTCTTGTGGTATTGCAAAGTCGTGAGCCATTTGCCTAGCAAAATCAATAGCAACCCGGTTTAAGCGAATTTGTTTTTTATCTTGCTCGCGCCCTCCTGCATAACTTTTTGAATTCAGCTCGTGAGGCAGATCAATCATAAAACCACTGTTACGTCCCGCTGGGCCTTCAGCAAGATGGCCGGCCTCTAACATGACAACTTTGTCGTTAGGAACCAATTGACTCAAACGACGTGCTGCAGCCATTCCGGTAAATCCACCACCCACAATTACCCAGTCTGCTAAAACAGTACCTGTCAGTGTCGGATAGGATTGCACGGGGCTAAGAATGCGATTCCAAGCAGCAGGCCCAGTGTCTTTTGGTATCCGGTTAACATGAACGACTTTTTTCATAATCCAGGCCCAACCATCAATCCATACTCTTCGCGAATGATTTTTATGGTTTGTTGTCGTCGCTGACCACCATGGATGGTGGGAATGCAGTTTAAGCAGGAGCATTTAACTGCCTTCACCCTAATCATTTATAAAACATAAACTCATAGGGCTTCATCGCTCGACGGCCGCCCCTAAAAACCATTCGCTTTGACTATATTATTTCCCAGGTTTAATCCACACAGGCCTCATCAACAGGATCACTGATATCTAACCAAATAGTTTTTAGCTCGGTATATTGGTCATGGGCATGAATAGAATTATCTCGTCCACCAAAACCAGACTGTTTATAACCACCAAACGGTGTGGTGATATCACCTTCACCAAAGCAATTAACCGTTACAGTACCAGCCCGAACAGCTTGTGCTGCACGTAAGGCACGTTTAGCATTAGCTGTAAAAACAGAGGCCGCTAAACCATAATCGGTGTTATTGGCCACTTGAATCGCTTCGTCATAACTGCCTACGGTTATAACCGATAAAACCGGGCCAAATATTTCCTCCTGAGCTAAGCGATCTTGTGAATCCACCCCATCAAAAATAGTGGGCTGAACATAAATACCATCCGTAGTTTCACCGCCCAGAATCACTTGTTTGCCAGAGTCTTTTCCGTAATGTAAATAGCTGGCCACTTTTTTAAAATGGTTTTGGTCTACTAATGCACCCAAGTGATTAGCGGGGTCTAATGGATCGCCGGTACGCCATTCACGGGCATGAGCTTTAACTCTTTCCAGTAATTCCTCTTTAATTTTTTTATGCACTATCAGTCGTGAACCTGCGGAGCAGTTCTCTCCCATATTCCAAAATGCTGCATTCACTACCTGAGCTGCGACTCGATCTAAATCTTCAGCATCTTCCAGAACAATACAGGGGTTTTTCCCGCCACATTCCAATACGACTTTTTTCAGGTTAGAGTCAGCAGCATAACGTAAGAAGCATCGGCCAGTTGCCGTAGAGCCGGTAAAACTCACCATATCCACATCCCGATGCATACCTATTGGTTCACCAACGTCTTTGCCAGTGCCAGTCACTATATTTAACACACCTCGGGGTAATCCTGCTTCCATGGCTAATTCGGCAATGCGTAAAGCCGTGAGTGATGTCTGCTCCGCTGGCTTGATTACCATTGAGCAACCTGCCGCTAATGCCGGCCCCATTTTCCAAGCCAGCATTAATAAGGGAAAGTTCCATGGTAATACTGCACCAACTACACCAATGGGCTCCCGAACAATTATTGAAATCGCATCATTTCCAACAGGTGCCGTTTGATCGTAAATTTTATCAATGGCTTCTGCATGCCATTTAATCGTGTGAATTAACTCTGGAATATCAATGGTTTCGCAATCTTTAATTGGCTTGCCAGAGTCAAGCGCTTCCAACACGGCCAACTCACGTCGATTACGGGCAATTAATTTACATAAACGAATTAATACATCTTTACGTTCACTGGGATGAAGACAGCGCCAGCGACCATCATCAAACGATTCACGGGCTTTTTCAACAGCAAAATCAACATCTTCCTTGTCACAGGCAGCAATGTCTGCCAGTTTTTTTCCAGTGGCAGGATTAATAGTGGCTAAGGTGTTACCCGATTTTGCCGGACGAAATCGACCGTCAATAAAACTCATAGAAGGTGGGTTTAAATCAGCTGCAATAGCAAGATATTCATCATGAGTGAGTAAATCAGACATAGCTTATATTTTCCTTTTCCGTGGTATTCGTTGTTCTTGGAGCTTGCTTATTGGAGGTAACTTCAACCACCGAGCCTGGCTGCTGAGGCGCTTCTATAATGCAGGCAATAGTCGTTTTAACTGTGCGAATCACTTGCTCTAATGCACGTTTTTCATCTTTGTTCAGACCATAAAGTGGTTTTCTGGTAATACCCGCTTTAAGCCCTTCAAGGGTTACTCCATATTTAACACTCTGAATAAACTTGCCACCCTGCTCTAATATTCGCATTAATGGCATCATTGCTGACATAATGCGACGGCCTTTCTTGAAGTCACCTTCTACGACACAAGCCTGATATAACGCGGAATGCTCACCAGGTAAAAAATTAGAGCCAGCACAAACCCAGCTACTAGCCCCCCAGGCAAAAAATTCCAAGGCCTGGTCATCCATACCACAGGAAAGCTGAATATGTGGGTAATCACGAGCTAATAAATGCAATCGATTTGGGTCACCAGAGCTTTCTTTAATGGCACAAAAATTTGACGAACGACCCACTCGATCTAAAAATTCCTCCCCCATCATCACCCCCATTCGACCAGGGTAGTTGTACAGCATAATGGGTAGATTAGCGGCCCGATCAACAGCCAACGCATGTCTGGCCAATTCACGTTCAGTGGGCAAAGAATACGGCGGTGTTGCTACTAATAAAGCATCAGCCCCCTGTTTAACTGCAGCCTCTGCCAATAAAATGGAATCGTCTGGGTTAAGTGAGCCGGTACCAAATACGACGGGTATTCGTCCTCCAACACATTCCATTGCTATTTCCAACAAGCGCACCCGTTCTGCATTACTTTCAACGTAATACTCACCGGTAGTGCCACCTACAATAATGCCATTAACATTAGTATTGACTAAGTGTTCAACCATCGCCGAAAAGGCGTCATAATCGATTGAATAGTCATCACTAAATGGTGTGATAACTGGCGTATAAATCCCTTCGAATTGCATTTAACCCCCTTACACTTAATATAATTCTTCTCCAGGACATCATTGTAGCTGACAACCTTTATAACTGAATGACAGACTAGCGAAGAAGCAGAAAAAACCACAGCAACATTTATTTCGGAAAAAACATAACGTTGGGTTATCAAAAGTGGTTGCTATCAATTAGGGAAAGCTAATGAATATAGGGCGGGGAAGCAGTAATAAATAGTCTATCGCTAGGTTATAAAAATTGGTTTTAATCTGGGAATTAGTGTCGTATTTATGCTTTATATAGTCGCACCCAAGTATTACTCATTAAAATTATTAGCTAAAGATAGCGACTCCAGGGATACTTTTTATAGGACAAAAAGTAAATGAAAATATTAGCTAAAGCAGCTGTTTTCGCTGCAATAGTAACCAGCACAAGCGCCTTTTCTTCTACCTATGTTCAGTTAGGCAAGGAAGCAAGTGATGCAATTTACCATTTATCAAAATACTGTGCCGTAGAATTAGGGGAGCTAAAGCAAGCGTACCCTAGTGCTTGGATTGGTTCAGCTGGCAAATGGTATAACCAGAATAGTAATTATGGATATAATTTTGAGGTGCTTTATGCCCCTAATTATTTTTCAACTGAGCAGTTGGCAACTCTCTCTCTAAGTGCCAGATATATACCAAACCCACCAGCTGACGCATCAAACTATGAATACAGCTGCACAGTAAATTACAATTAAGAACAAGTGTTTCTAATCAACAGGGGCAGACTGTCCTGCCCCTACTTAACTTAGCAAATATTTGGTGCAGCTCTAAAAATTCAACTTAATGAAGACAGCAACCAATCTCTAAACTGGCTAAATTCATCATTATCTTCTTTGTCTTCCGTATAAGTTAAATAATGGAGTTTTTCCTTAAATATCACTTCTTGCTCAATTGGCCTGACTAATAGCCCCTGATCAACTAACGGCCCAACTAAATGATGCCACCCCAATGACACACCTTGGTGGCTTAATACCATTTGAATTAGCATATTATAGTCGTTGGCATTAAATAAATGCTTACCTGAGCGAGGGCGTTTATTTAACTGCACGTCATGAAATGCAAACCACACGGACCAATCCACATGCTCAGCGATCTGGGCTCGACCATAAGGGCTCAGATTTAACAATACTGTATCACGTAGTCCAGTTAATGTATTAATATCTGGATTTTCCGCTAAAAATTGCGGGGTGCATACCGGGTAAATGATATCGTGAAATAGTGGAATCGATCGATAACCTTCACGGGGATCAGTTACTTTATTAATAAAAACATCAGGATAAACTCCAGGTTCCATTTTTAAAAAATTTTCTGTGGTTACCACATTAATATCAATTTCTGGGTTAGCGGCAAAAAAATCAGGCAATCGACGGGATAGCCATAAGGCAGAAAATGCAGGAGAACAACAAATAGTAAGCACTTTTTTACTTGAGTGTGCAGACTTAATTCTGTCTGCTGCCTGGGCAATATTTACAAACGACAAATACGCCGCATCATAAAAAATTGTACCCGCTTCAGTGAGTTCCACTGCACGGCCTGCTCGTTTAAATAAGTCGACTCCTAGGGCTGCCTCTAACTCACGAATCTGGCGGCTAATTGCTGCCTGGGTAACACATAATGCTTCTGCTGCACGGGTAAAGTTTTGGTACTTAGCGGCTGCAACAAAAGATTTGACTGCTCTCAGCGAGGGCATTTTCAGCAGTATTTTGTCGGGTTCTACATGTTTAACCATAACTTCTTGTTGTTAATATCTTTAATAAAAAGTCGTTTTGCTTCAACTACTAGCATCTCTAGACTGCAAGGATAGCTAGATACCAGCATAAATAGCTAGCCAAGGGCCTTAAACGCATACAACACACGCTGCATTAGGAGTATCAAGCACATGACTAGTAAATCAACAACACTGTCTCTGATCAACCAAAGAGAGCCCCGCCATGGGCTAAGCCGTGAGTTGTATCTTAGTTCTACGGTATATCAAGATGACTTAGAGCAAATTTGGCATCAAGAGTGGATTTTTGCTGGTCATACCTTTGAAATTGAAAAACCTGGCGAATACATCACCTTACAGGTAGGCAATTATCCAATTGTTGTTGTCAGGGACAGCAGCGGTGATATTCATGCCTTTCATAATGCTTGTCGACACCGAGGATCAAGGGTTTGCTCAAAGACTAAAGGAAAAGTGGCTAAGCTCGTCTGCCCCTACCACAGCTGGACCTTTGATCTGGATGGAAAATTATTGTTTGCAGGTAATATGGGGGAGCAATTTAATAAAAACAACTATGGTTTACTGCCTGCCCACTGCGAAATAATTAATACTTATATTTATGTATGTGTTGCTGAGCACGCCCCAGATTTCAGCCAGTTTCGAGAGGCGGTTTCATCCTTTTTGTCACCTCATCAGTTGGATAACTGCAAAATAGCCTATGAGTCTAACTTGGTTGAAAAAGGCAATTGGAAGTTGGTTTTTGAAAATAACCGCGAGTGCTACCACTGTGACGCCAACCACCCTGAATTATTAAACTCATTTGTTGAAAACCTCAGTGTTGCAGGTGTTGGAGGTGAAGAAGACCCAGAGCTGAAAGCCCATTGGGAGCGCTGTGAAGCGGCTGGATTCCCTAGCCATATGGTAATGGATCAACAGGGCCAATACCGAATAACCCGCATCCCGCTTTTTAATAACGCCACCAGCTATACCATGAATGGTAAAGCTGCTGTTAACAAACGCTTGGATAATTCTACTGAGCCTAATATTGGCGCACTGCTGTATTTTAACTACCCATCCACCTGGAACCATGTTCTTGGTGACCATGCTCTAAGCTTTCGGGTTTTACCCTTAAGTCCAGGTGAAACTCTGGTAACCACCAAATGGTTAGTCCATAAAGATGCACAAGAAGGGATAGATTATGACCTGGATAATTTAACCAAAGTTTGGCTTGCTACCAATGATCAAGACCGCCAGTTAGTAGAAGAAACTTATCGTGGAGTAAACTCACCGGCTTATATTCCAGGGCCTTTTTCTGATATTGCTGAAAATGGAGTTTGCCAGTTTGTTGATTGGTACTGTGATACCATGAAAAACAAATTAACAAACTATAAGGTGAAGCCATCAAGTGACGAGTTCCAGTAGCACTTTTTATATCCATTAAAGTCGCTACCGCAAGTCTTACAGTAGTAGACTTGCCCCCATGAGTCTATATTAATAGGTGATTGGGGTGATTAGGAACGATGATAACAAACCTAAAATCATTCGCGAAGGGTATATTCAAGGTCATTTAACAGGTGAAACTGAATATGAAGTTATAGCACAAGAGGTACAAGTAGAATTTCCAGACTTAGTTAAGCAAGATAATCAAGGCTATTTACAGATTGATTATCTTGGTTTGATTCCAGTTCTACTTGAGTCTATTAAAGGGTTAAAATCCCGAATTGAAGTTTTAGAGTCAAACCAATAAAAACGCTTGCTCAGTAAATCCATCGATATCCTCTTGGTAATTATGTGGCTAATATATTTTTATCTATATGTTTACCGAGAGATTAGGTTTTCATATAATTTAAAATAATGTTAACTTATATTTAAAGCCAAAGGCATGAGTTCTAGATGTTTATAAAAATTCACATGCTTTGATATATTCAGCCTCTTCCTTGCTAAGTAGCTCTTTTTTAAATTTCGTATTTTCATCAAAGTCATATTGCTCTTTTATAAAAAACCAAGCAGGGCTTTTTATAAGTTCTGGTAGGACTTTAATGAAAAACTGGTGTACATTTTTTAGATTTGGAGTAATCAACAATCGGCGAGTGTACGATTGCAATGGTTTTGGTGAAATATATAATTTTTCTTCAAGCCCTAAGCTCCTGATGTAGTATTGAATTGTTGACCTTGGCAAGGTAATAAAATCAACCCTATTATTCAATAAAACATTTAAAATTATTTTTTCATTACGAAAATCTTTTCTAAACATTAAGTTATCTTCAACAAGATCATCGATAACCGTGTAACGATGTCCAATAATAGCCCCTACTAACAATCCAATGAGTGCCTGTTTGTTTGAATAAGTAACTTTGTTTGTTGTTAATGAAATAATATCCTGCTGATCATCAATGATTGTTTGACTCCAGAGATAACGATCCATATTGTTATCATTAAAAAATAATGGACTAACCCAGGGGACCACACCCGCCTTTCCTTTAGAAAGATAGTAATCTATTCTTCTTCTGGGTATAAAATGCACAGTAAACTCTATTTTATTTTTATACTTAATATTAATATAACAAAAAAATTTGTAAGTCAGCCCATGATTGTTTTCTGAGTTAACGACAAACGGAGGGTTTCTGTAATACGTCCAAACATCAACAGACTGCGTGCTGTATACACTCATTGATAAAGAGAAAAGAGCAATAAAGCCAATTCTTTTTAGATAGATCACTCAAACCTCATGTTTGTATTCTTTTAAAAAAATAGTATATTTTCAATATATAAAAATTTTTAAACAAACAATCAATATGCACTCAAAATAAAACGTTAAACTCATCAGGTAAATTTAGACAACAAGCAACTACCTGAATCAATATACTCCTTAGGTCAATATAAAGTCACAGCATGTTTATAACCTTCATTGCAAGTAGTATAGACAAATTCCTAAGATAGTTTAGTCTTTTCTATCTAATTAATGAGTCAAAAATAATCTAAGCAATCAAATAATAAAGTTCATCCTATGAATATAAAAATCAGGATAAAACTTAAAGCGAAATTTTTTATTACAAAAAATAATATAGAAATTTAAAAAAAGTGAAAGATGTGTAGGTTTTGTGAAAAGCATCATCATGATTCCCTACACTTCACAAAGTAAGTATAGGGTAAACAAAAGGCACAAATATTTAAGATCGTCTCCGAACAGGCACCTCTGCCAGTATTTTCTTTTCAATTTGCTGATAAGCGCCGGATCGTTCATCCGCTATTTCATGAATAAAAGTAAATACTGGATCTACACGTGGAACCGCTCTCTGTAGCTGAAAGTAGTAATCAACCACATCATCTACTGAGTTGTCACTCATCTTAAAAGAACTTAAATCAACTACAGCAATAGATTTATCAGTTAAACTAGATTTTGTATCATTTTTTGGAACCAGCATAAGATCAACTTTTTGTTTTGGATTACCAATAACAATATTAAAATATGGTTCATAAGTATCTACTGCAGGTATAGATCGACAACTCCATAAATGTGAAAGAATAGCAATGATCGCGTGCCCACTCGTGCTATCTGCCCAAATATAGTCGTTATTAGAGCGAACTTTAGTACTCCTTTTATTTTGAGAGCGATAGGTGTTCCACAGATAATTGGTTATTGTTGTCGAACCATGATTTAGTGTTTCAAAGTTCCTATGTAAATAATGATAAGCTCTGACCTTGGGTCTACTCATCAATACATTGAGTTCTCCTTTCCGTTTGTCCGGATCATCCCCTTGCCGGAAAGAAGCTAGATTGGAACTGCTAATATCCCAATAATAAAATATATAGTCCCTTTCTTTACCCTGCAGCGCAGCACCTGCCCCATCTAATACATCACGTCCTCTGTCTAGTTTTGCAAGTAACTTGGATTTATTATCTTTAATATATGGTTCATTTTTCAATAGAAAATAGCAAATTGCCACATCAGTTTCTACATTTATTATTCGTTTAGTTTCCTTTTCTATTTTCTTTATTGTTTTTACAATATAGCTAAAGAATCGATCAACCATTTCGACTTCGATTCCTTTATATTTCCAGTTAGTCGTTTTTTTATTGCTGGTAGCTATTTTCTCACCATAGTCCACAACAACTGATGGCGCTGAGCTGGGAAGTTGCCACTGCATTATTTTTAAATCATTATTGTAAACATACTCATTGGAATAAGCGATTATTGAGGGAGGGCATCGATAATGCTCATCTAATAGCACACCGCCTTGCTTGATCGATTTAACTAATTCAAAAAGGTTTGATCCTCCACCTTTGACTCCTCTAGCTTGAATACTGCGTAAGTGCTCTTCCAGCTCTGCTTCGCGAAATAAATAGTCATCTATAATTGAGTTTTTATTAAATACCGTTTGCTTGTCATCGCCAACTACCATTAGCTTTTTAGCGCGATATAACAAAGGTAAAGCATCATCAACTCGACACTGCCCTGCTTCATCGACTACCACTAAATCAATCATGTTTTCTTTAGATGGAAATAGAAATGGAACCGCTTGCTTTCGACAAATCCAAATCGGGAAACAATCCCAAAGTTCTTCCTGAAGTTCTTTGAGAATGGAAGCGCCACTACCTGTATCGATCGTATTACAGGATTTCAATGACTCTACAAGGTTATTAATTTTAGTAGCTCTGTTAGTGCCATTTTGTCGATTAGCAATAGCTTTTTTGGATATGCTTGTCAGTTTAAGAAGGCACATCTCCTTTATTAGCGTATCTCTTTTTTGCTGAATTTTTGTCAACTGCTCCAGCTGATAGTTTATTGATACCTCTCTATAACCACTCAAAAAATACAGACAGATATCAAATGCTAAACAATGTTCAACATCTACATTATTTGGATCAAGAAAATGATGTATTTGATTGAATTGTCGTAATATCTGATCAGGGTTTTCACAGTTTTTAACTATACTGATGAAGTCTTGATGAAATAATAATTGTTTTAAAAGGTTTTTCCAAACACTGATACAAGGGTGTTTCAAAGTTGCCTGTATTTTTAAGGTAATTGAGCCATTTGATATGGAATCAAAACACTTTGTCCAGTAGTCAACCAAAAATGAGTTAATATATGATTCTACTTCAGTTTGAAATAAATTAAAAAACTCGTCTTCAGTTTTTGGTCTTTCTTTAATAAGTAGTTGCAAGATATTAATATGGCCTGAAACTATAGCTTCTAGCTCATCAATACTTTCCATCCTGAACTCAAAGTCCGGGTAGCATGATGCGTAGTTACTATTTAACATATCCCGCCGTAACTCAACAAACTTACTCGTTAATGCTAAATGCTTTCGATAACCTACTGATTTGTTGGCTTTGGACAGCTCTCCAGAACCAATAAATGTTAAAAATGCTGTTAAGTCGGAGATATCATCATGATTACTCGGGTGAAGATTTTTTGGTATAATTTGGCTTTTACGATTAACCAACTCAAAACTTTTATTCAATACCCTCCCTATATTCTCCTTTACCTCCTGATATTCTAAGTCTAACTGCCGGATATCTTCTAATATTTTAGGGTTATCATGGGGCCAATCCTGTTCACGAGACAGATCCATTGCTAACATTTTTGAGAGCTTGTTTATCCATAATCCTAGATCATCAGTGCTTGAAGGCACTTCATCAATCACTTTAATTGCACTTTTCCATAAGTTCATCGTTTTTGCTGCTGTCACAGACGCAACATCTTTACCAACTAAATATTCTTGTATTTTTTCATTAAGCGCATGGATTGCTGCTTGCTGATCACTTACAATTAATAGTTTTTTATCAGAGTTTAAGCAGTGTATCAATAGATTTCTAATAGTAAATGTTTTACCCGTTCCAGGAGGTCCTTCAAGTAAAACAAAGTCATGGTCATTCAAATTTTGAGTCAATGCCTTCGAAGATTTAGTCAGGGTTCCAGGGCTTAGGGGAGTAGAACAAAACTGCTCTACATTGATACTATTAGTTTTTAGTTCTGGATTAAGAAACTTACCCAATAGGGATGTATAAAATCTATCTGGGTATTCATGAGCAGTACGTTGAATTTTCTTTAAATCCAAGTCTAGAGCCCTTGTTAAAGGTGAAGGATTTCGTTCAGCTCTATATAAAACTACTGAGCCTAAATCACACTCGATGCCAATAATATTGAGGTTTTCAATAATGCCCCCCTTACCATTTTCACCTCTTTTACCTATTAATATCTCACGAGTTTGTCGAAATACATCTTCACTATAGGGCAGTTGGCGACGAATTGATATATTATGAAGTTTTTTATCAATCTCTATTTTCTGAGAGAGTAGTGTATTAAAAAATGAGTCTAGCGGCTCACTCTTTTTAGAATCTGAAAAGTTTTCTATAAATACTGACAAACTAAGATGATTAAGATATACATCACCATTTTCAGGTGGATAGACATGCAAAAATCGACCAGACTCTTCAACCTTCACATTCATATAATAAAGAGGAAAGCTAAAACTTTTTAGCTTTCCATTTTTCTTAAAAATGGCAGTGAATATTTCAAATCCTAGTAGATGTTCTGCATCTCGATCAGCAAGTACACCTTTTCTCAGGGCTGATGCATCTTCTGATGTTAGCTCACACTTATAAACTTTCGCTGTATGCGATTTAATATCACCAGCCAACAATGGTAATGGGCAACTTGTCTTGGTTATCTTAATAGAAGGTAGCTTTGCCTTATTGTTTACTGGACGCTTAGCCTTCTTGGCAGATGATGCTCCGAACAGCGTATCATAATCTACAGTGTGATTTTGCTCTGTATTACGTTCACCCAGCTTTCTTTTAAATTCTAAATTTTTAGTATCCGCAGCTTTTTTAACTCCACCACTTTTTTGAGTTAAACCATTGTCAAACGAAGTAGGGGCTGTTGTAACAGAAATCACATGATTTTGTGCATCCTTTTCAAGAGGAATATAATCCCCCATTTCAATCAGTGTATTACGCCGAACGGATAAACCACTGGTTATACTTTCACTGCCCTCATTAAAAGTGAACTGAAATAGCTTGTGATAATCAATAATCCTATCAAAGACGCCATTTGGGTGATCCAATCCAGCATCGTATAACAGATCAACGACAGTATTAACAGCTTCCCTATAAATATTAAACCGACCTGCACTATTCAGATCAACAATAATTAAATGCTCTAATGTATTGGCTGTATATTCAAAACGATAGTATTCAGCATCCTTAAAGTATAACTTTTCATCTATTTCGATGTCTTGAGCAGCTGCTTTCTCCATTTTTTTATGTAGCTTTACTAAAAGTGCTCTAAACCTATCCATAAGGTAATGCGGAATGGCCAAACGATCATTATTACTGCTATTGGTAAGCAAATAAACAAAAGAGCCAGCTTTTGTCTTATAGCGCTTTACAACATATCTATTTTTTCGATCATATTTTGCAGAAACACCCTGCTCTATATTTTTATTTGTTAAAAACCGCATTGATTAAACCCATCACAAATTATTTCTAGGTGCAATAGCAATAATACCCTCTACTTTAGGCAAGGCCATCGAGTGATGAAGTCCCACCATACTTGGTGGTCAACGAAGATAACAAAGCATAAAATTCTTTTGCGAAGGGTATAACACACATTATTTAACAAGTAGTGATACTCGACGATTATTCGCTCTAGCAGCTTCTAGGGCTGTTCCTTTTTTACCATCAAAACGATTAATTGGGCGGGTACTAGCATAGCCTACTAATCTTAAACGCTTTTCAGTAAAGCCAAATTGAAGCAAGAAGTGAATAACACTGCTTGCTCTACGACCACTCAAAGACCAATTTGTCTCAAGCAAGTACTCATTATTCATTCTATAGTAACGATGCAATGGCGCATCATCAGTATGACCTTCTACATCAATCGTATATTTTGTGGCTAATATACTTAATAGAATTGGCTCCAAAGAATCCAGTGCCTGTGGCTTTAAATTTGCACTTCCAGTTTCAAATAAAGCTTTTGTATCCAATACTAAACGAATACCATCTTTAGCCATTCTTACAGATACACCTGATACGTCGGGATCATCCTCAACGATTTTAGCTAAGTTATTGCTCAGCTCCACTAAAGTTCCTGACGTATTTCCAGTGACACCTGTTTTAACTTTTTCAAATGACCCAACATCCACTTGGCTTATAGAAAGCAACATCACGAAAAATACACCCAGCATAACCATCAAATCACTGAAGCTGATATAGAAAGCAGTTTTGCTTTCGCTATCATCCTGTGAGTCATTAAGGTCTAATTCGGACATTCTCATTTATTGTCACTCTCTTCAGAGTAAACTTCATCTTTCGTTTCAAACTCTGATTGATACTCTAGGTCTTCATTTGGCCCAGTATTTGATAAAAATTGAGAGTCAATGCTATTTTCTTCACGCTTGATTAAAATACCAATTTTATTTAAAAGTTGTTCATGCGCGGCTAAATAAATACTATTATGATGTTCTAATCGTCCAGATAAAGGAGTAAATACAATAGAGCCTAAACCTGCTCCATAAGCAGTCGTCATTAATGCTAACGACATTGATGGGCCTATTTCACTTGGGTCATTAAGCGATTTTAACACACCAATCAAACCAATAACGGTTCCAAAAAGCCCTAATGCGGGTGCAATAATGGCTGCCCTGCGAAGAATATCAACAGAAACTTTACGCTTTAAAATCTGGTCTCGAATTCTAGACGTTACAAACTCATCAATTTCTTCAAAAAAGAGCCCTTGTTTATGCATATATATAATGTCATTTAACAACTCACCATTGATTTTTTCACCTTCACGCAACTCAGTCAATTTACCATTTGCAATAATTGTTCGATCAAGTTCAATGAGTGTATTAGTTATTTTTCTTCCTGGCGTACCCAAAAATGAGCTAAGCACTAGTTTTAGACTAGATGCACAGGATCTGAAATCAAATTGAAATAAAATACTAGCAAACGTACCACAAATTACAATCAACAGGGATCTTAAGTCTAAAAAAGTATTGATATCTTCTTTCAGACCCAGAGCATAGCCCACAGCAGCAAATCCACCCAAACCAATAATTAAAGCAAAAGGGTCAAATTTTTTACTTGTGGTATGTAAATACTTTTTTAAGTTAAGTCCTTCCATCTAGGCTTCACCGTCTATTAACTATCACTACTCATTTACGTTCATCATCCACTTGACTGCTTTGCTCATTCACTGGCTTTACCTTTTCCAGAGTTGCTATTTGAAACTTTTGTATGGTTTCCTGAACACTATCAGCATGTGACTTAATTTCAGGGCGCAATAGAGATTCAAACCTTAGTGGCTTACCCTTCAATAGGTAGATCAACAGGTGGTCGTTATTTTTAAGCGTTCTAAAAAAGTTATACTCAACTGAGTTTTTTGCTTTAATTAGCCATGTATTTCTATTTTCATCGCGAATCTTACATATATTGTCTTTCACAAGGATTACTTTAGCCAGCTGTGGTTGTAAATGCTTTCTTTCCTTATTAAAAAAGAAACAGCCTAGTGTATTCCCTTGCTCTACATGAACCAAGCAATGATCGCCGGGCTCAGGTAAAATATCACACATAAATAATGGTATATTTATTGTGGTTTTTCCTGACTTGACAATAACCATCCGGTCTTCAATGTTCATTTCACGCACTGTTGCCCGAAGCACATTTGAAGGAAGATAGTTTTGATTTTCTAACGTCTCATTGGCTTTTTCCACAGACTTTACAGCACTTTCTAGCTGACTGTGCATCAAACTTAGCTGCATCTTTAGCGATCTATTTTCAGCCTCAAGTTCCTGAATTCTTTTTTTACTTTCTTCTTCTCTTTTTCCAAAAGAATCTTTACTTGTCTGACTACCTTTTAAGTCTGCAATGATTGACTCATAAGACTCAATTTCTTCATAAAACTTACTAAGAGTAGGTCCTACTGATGTTTTCTGAGGTAGCCTAAATTGAATGCAGTGAATGAAACTTAATGGCTCATCAGGGTCAGCAAAGTCATCGTCCAGCTGTACTGAAGTACCAATTTTAAAATCGTCCATGCATGCAAGTATATTTTCCAGGTTTAAAGAAAATCCATTGGCACGCAATACTTTTTCTATTACTTCTACAGGGTGTTGATATAGAACTTTATCGATAGTGATATAAAACAACTGCGTTTCATCATCTATAGACGCTGACGATAAGCTTGTGGAGTAAATAGCTCTTGATAGATCTACTTCATGGTTTTGTGAAACGAGAAGATTAGATTTTTTTGAAGAGATTTCTGTCAATGGATCATTTACCGTCATACCGCTTATTTGGTGGTGTATAATGCTATACTGCAATACTATTTGCTGTGAAATAGAACACAGAAGAGGTCTCTTAATATTAAGACTACCAGTTACGTATTTAGCAATAAAAGTTAAATGATATAAAAACGACAGATTGAGTAACAAGAAGAAAAAATAAAACAGTATATACTAAAAATTAAGAATATTCTTTGGCCCAACCATCGAACAATTTAACTTCATTAACCTATTGTTATAAATAGATGAATAACTATTAAGTATAGGGAAATCAGATGCCATATTTTAAATCACCTTGTACGTACTCTAACTTACTATGTTGGCTCATAATAAGTACTAGCGTTTTTGGCAATGATATTCCTAACAGCGAAGATCACCCGCTAGTTTCTCGGTATCAAGGCTCAATAATTAATGCTTATAAGCAAATTACCTACGATAACTATATTCTGCCTCTTAGTACATTAACGAAGCAGAAAGATAAAATTCAAGAAAGTATTTCATTAGAAGGTAAAATTACTAGGATTACCTATACGTTACCTCATAATCGATCAAGTTTAGAGGTGTTTAAAAACTACCAAAACGAGTTACTGTCAAATAACTTTAAAGTTATTTTTGAATGTAATGGCGCAACATGTGGCTCAAGTTATGACTGGTCAAATCAGGTTTTAAGCAGAGGTTCACGCCTAGCAGGTAAAAATGCTACTCAACGTTTTTTAGCTGCAAAGCTATCACAAGCGGATGGGGATATTTATTTAGCATTATATATCGTAAGACGTTCAACTAAACAGCTGGTAGCCCAAGTGGATGTACTAGAACAAGCTCCTTTACAAACCGGCATGGTAGAAGTAAATCTTGATTACCTAAAAGAAGAGTTAGAGCGCAACGGTAAAGTGACTTTATATAGTTTATATTTCGACTTTAACAAAGCAACATTAAAGCCAGAATCAACTCCAACTCTGCAAAATATTGCTTTATTTTTAAAGCAAAAACCCGATCAAAAATTTTATGTAGTTGGTCATACGGATACAACTGGCTCACTTGATTACAATATCTCGCTTTCCCAACGACGCGCTGAAACTGTTGTAAGCACTTTAGTTAAGCAGTTTTCAAGCAGCACTCATCAACTACAAGCTCACGGTGTTGGGCCATTAGCTCCTTTGGCTAGTAATCTTCAGGAAAAAAGCCGAAAAATAAATCGTCGAGTAGAGTTAGTATTGCAGTAATAAATCTACATTTTGAACATCCTCTACTATAAAGCTCACTCTACTGGTTATTATTTTTCTGGTTCTTCAAATTGACCAAGTCCACTTCCATTGGTTGAAATTCTGGGCGTTTTTTTACTGGCACAGAAGGAGTAGTACCAGCTTGCGGCACTTTTTCCACTTCCTTTTGGTTCTGTACAATAATCATCCACCGACAATAACCATTCGTCGATAAGTTGTTTTCATTATGAATAGTTTATCGTAAACACATTAATAAGATGATAGCCAAAGGTGTCACTAGCTTGTTAAAGTTATAAGCTCAATAAACAATCAGAGTCTTTATATTTTAGAAACGTTAATGAAACTTTTCGACTTTTTATCAACCCACAACATTAGCTTTGAGCAGTATGAACATCCACCATTATATACATGCGAAGATGCTAATCAGTTAGCATCACATATCCCTGGCGCAAAAACTAAAAACTTGTTTTTACGTGATCGTAAAGGTAAACGGCATTTTCTTGTTGTAGTAAATGATCACAAAGTAATTGATTTAAGTAATCTATCTGTCTTACTTGAAACCAGCAAACTTAGCTTTGCATCTGCTGATCGCTTAAAGCAATATTTAGGAATTGAACCCGGCGCTGTTTCATTACTTAGCTTGATAAATGATCAAAACCAATCTGTAGAACTGCTAATAGATAAAGACGTTTGGGCTTGCCCAACCATGCAGTGCCACCCACTGGTTAATACTTCAACTTTGGTGATACCTATGCATGCCGTAGAGAAATTTATCCGAGCAACTGGGCATGAGCTCCAATTAATATTAATACCTGAATAACACCATCAGTTTAATAGTTTACTTACTGCCTCTGCTAACTCTTCATCATGAGCCATCAATGGTTTTAATCGTTCTGCTCGTAACCATAAAATATCGACTAAAGTCATTGCTCTATAATTACCAGGGCTCACACCTGTTAACAGCGACAATGCAGTAACATGCTCTCCTGGGCCTAATACTTTTTTATATTTCTTACCTTTACGCTCTTCTTGTACTTGTACTGAACCACGGGCAATAATGCCTAACGCAGCAAAGGGCTTACCTTGTTTTAAAATCCATTCCCCGCTGCTATATAAACCATGCTCCATTGCATTATTTAGACTATTTCGAGTGTCTTCTGACAAATGTTTACACCAAGATAACTGTCCTAGTAATTGGTCTGGTGTAAATGGAGCAGAAAAGCTTGACATTTTTTGCAGGGTTTTCATCCTTGTTTCCACATGCTTTATCATCCGCTTTGCTTCTGGAGAATCTAAAACTGCCTTTTTAAGCTGTTCACGAATAACTGCACGTTCACGATTTAATAATAAACGAATGGCAGAGTGGGTTTCCAAAGTATGAACAATTTCTGGAAAAGTTTCTCTTAGCTGCTGAATATATTCAAGTGTTTTCTTTTTATTTTCTTGTACAAGCGCATTAACTTTTGCAGCTTCTACTTCGTCGGGAGCCAAGCTACTAATATGAGTCTCCAGAGTATCTTGAGCTTGAATAAATCCTCTGGCAATTTCATAACCTAATGCTAGCCGTGAAAAACTAACTCTAAGTGCCAGTTTCTTTAACCCCTTAACATTACGCAACATATGCAATAGCGGAGGAGTATCCCATACTTTGTATAGCGACTCCCTAGGAGCAATAACCGGCTCACCATCTAAGGCGTGTTCTACTGCTTCTACTAATTTATTGGTTGACTGCTTACCTAATGTACCCTGCTCAAACTGATGCCAATAATGGCGACGTTCCGTTTCAAGTAACCGTCTTCTGAAGGCTACGGATAAGTCTGCATCACTGATACTTTCAGAGTCTTTTTCTGGTTCTTTTATTTCAGTTGGCTTTAATAAACCTGTAGTATGTTTCACTTCATCCCAGTCAGCCCCTTTTAGAAACTCATTTTCCACTAATACAGGTAACATCGTAGTCAGTTCTTCATTAATTTTAGCCTGAGCTTTGTCTACAGTCGCTTGTTTGGCAGGCGGCAACTGGTCTAGTTTCAATTTTTTTAATACCCAGCTCATGCTGGCACCATTAATTAAAATAGTGAACACTACTATTCCTGCACAAAGAAATAGTATTTGGTCTCTTATATCTCTTGGTATTACATCATCTTGAGCAATAATTAACGCTAATGCCAGTGATACAGCCCCTCTTAACCCTCCCCACACTAATACAATAGCTTTTTCTCGGGTAATTCCTATGCCTATTCGTTTCAGCAAGGGCATAAATAAAGTAACTGCTAATGCTCGGATCAGCTGAATTCCCACATATAAAATAACCAGTGCTATCCAAGCATTAATATCATCTAAATGCACCCGTGCCGCAATTAATACCCCAACTAATAAAAAAATTAAGGTATTGGCAATATGTGCCATCATTTCCCAAAAATTATGGAGAAATTCTGCTACTTCAGGTGAAATCCTGGTACGACCAATGCCCGCAAACATAAGTGCCAGGGTAACAACCGCTACAATTCCAGAAACATGCATTTTTTCTGCAGCAAAATAAACTAAATAAGCCGTAGCAATTGACAAGGTGATCTCTATCATTGGATCATTAAATACTCGCCCAATCCAAGCCATAACTAAAAAGCCGGCTAAAACTCCTAAAATTAATCCGATACTAACCACCCAGGTAAAGTCACCAGCTACACCAAATATATTACCTCCTTCTTGCCCCCCTGCAGATATCACCCAACCATAAAATAATGAGAAAAAAACAATGGCTGTACCATCATTCAACAATGATTCACCTTCAATTAGTGTTTCCAGGCGCTTACGCGAGCTGACTTCTTTTAACATGGCCACCACTGCCACAGGGTCAGTAGCACTGATCATAGCGCCAAACATCAAGCACAGAGCCCAGCTCCACTCCCAAGGAAAAGTCCATTTGGCTAAAGCTGCTGTTAGAGTTGTAGCTACAATTAAGCCTGGTACGGCTAATAAAGCAATTTGAGCAAAAATTCTTCTAAATAGATGAACTTCAAGAGAAAAGGCACTTTCAAAAATCAGGGTCGGCAGAAATAAAAACAAAATTAAATGGGGGTCAACCTCAGCTACTAGTTTTAATGTGCCATCCAGCAATTCACTATGCTCTGTAAAAAAACCACTCCGCTGAATTAAGCCAAGTCCCAAGCCTATAACAAGCAAACAAACAGAGTAAGGCATCTGAGTGCCTTTAATAATATTCCGCAGGGCTGCTCCTATTAGCAAAGCAATAATAATAAAAACTAATACGGAAATACCTGTGTCATACTGCATGGGCACATCTTAAAAGTAGTAAGCACTAGAGTTCAGTACTATTGTTATATCTATAGCTATATTAGCTAAGGTATCTTCTTAATTTAGCTATGATTAGGCTTAGGCAATTAACTACTTGCTAGATTAAAAAGTAATTAGCATATTAAGTGAAATATCTTAAATATTTTATTAAGTCAACTTATGATGAATTATTCAGCACCCCCAGATAAATTTACTACTGAAGATAAATACCAATTAATTAGTACGATTAATGATATTTGTTTACTTTTTTTAAACAGTAAACTGACCAAAGCTGATTTTCACATAGCCATTGAAGGTTCCTGGCCAGCCAATGAAGGAACAGACCTGCCTTACCTTTATTTTGAAAATACACATAACCCTAACGTTAAAACAACAAGATATATAATTGAAGCAAAAGCTGTTTTTAACTTTTTTCACCGATATCCAGAAATAGCAGATGAAGTATTTAACTATGAGTTAAGGGCGCTAGCCCGTAGTTTTTGTGTTCCAGGCTCTGTTTGGCATTGTCTTGGTTTTAGCTACTTTTCATTTGATTTTTTATTTTCATCTCGAGTTAATGAGTATTCTCGACAAGTTAGTTTCCCCCCAGATTATCAACTACTTACTGATAAGCAATTTCCTTATTATGCTTGTTTACAATTGGTAGACGAGCAACATACTGGTGTAGTGCTAGGTAATCAGCATAATCAACTAGTATTCAAGCTCTTTGAAGATTACAAAGGCGCTACTCCTGAATGGCTACCAGCTACAGGGTCTGAACTGTATGTTGATGACACCGACCAGCATACTATCGTACTTTTCAAACATGACCTACTGCTGGCACCAGAACATGCTGTCACAACCCCCGACAACATTAATGAGCTGGTTGCAGATATCTCTGAAGAAACGATTAATGCGCACTTCTCTCATCTGCTTTTAAGCTGTACACCACATAAACTCGGTATCACTGCAAATGCCAACAATGTGGTTCCATTATCATCAGCCAAAGTGATGGAATCTCAAGCAGTTAAAAGTGAAGTAGAGATCACTACCGAAAAAGACGAACCAACAACAGAAGGCCTGTTAACAGTTTTTATTCTTGCTATCTGTCTGGCAGTATCAGCCTTCCTTTTTGAAACTTACGCTCTGTAATTTAATAACAAAGCTCAGTAAAATAGCCCCCTTTCATTTGAACATAGCGTTAACGATAGCCAATGCGAATGGCTTTTAGGGGCAGCTGTCAAGCGATGAATCCCTATGAGTTTATGTAACTAATAAATGATTAGGGTGAAGAATGAAGACAACAATGCCTAAAAGTTATTCGGGAAGGATATAATGGCAACAGCATTAATTTTTGATTCTGGGGTGGGTGGTTTAAGCATCTTGCAAGCAGTATCACGGCGGTTACCACAGCTTTCTGTGGTCTATGCCAGTGATAACGCAGCTTTTCCCTATGGCACTAAGGATGCTGACTGGTTGCAACAACGGGTGGTTGAGTGTGTAAGTGCCATTAGCCAGCGCTGCACACTTGATATTATTGTTATTGCCTGTAACACTGCCAGCACTATTGTGCTACCTAGTTTACGTGACTGCTTTGAGATACCGATTGTTGGTGTGGTACCAGCCATAAAAACAGCAGCCCAGGAAACAAAAACCGGCTGTATAGGACTACTTGCCACCCCTGGCACTGTTACTCGCCATTATACAAACCAGCTAATCCAAGATTTTGCCAGCCATTGTCAGATAATCAAAATAGGTTCCACTGAGCTGGTTGAGCTGGCCGAACAAAAATTACGTGGTGAACAGATTTGTCTCACCAAGCTAAAAGCCGTCATCCAACCACTAATACTGCAAGCTGAAACTCAGCAAACGCAAAGTCTTTCACCGCAACAACCTGACCAGGTAGTACTTGGCTGCACTCACTTTCCTTTACTAAGACAGGAGTTAAAACAGGTTGCACCAGATATAAACTGGGTGGATTCAGGTATCGCTATTGCCAACCGTGTTGCTTCGTTATTACTAACAGACAATGGTGCTGTAAATTATTCTATTAACTCTGAAAATCAACAGTACCAAGCTACTAGCCACACAGCTTTGTTTACAGAAGCTAATCAGCAAATAAGTCGGTTAATCCCTGCATTAAAGCAGTTTGGGATTGAGCAAATTGACTATTTAAACCTGCCTGTTTAATCAGTTCTCAACAACAACCTAAGCCACTAAATTTTAAAACTACCTACTAGTTGCTGCAGCTCCGTTGATTGTCTACCCACCTCTTTACAAGCCTGCAATGTTTGCTGCAAACACTCTACCGACTCCTGATTGAGGTGGTTAATATGGGTAATTTCCTGGTCTAAGGTGCCTACAACCGAGGTTTGCTCCTCTGTTGCAGTGGCGACTGATTGATTCATACCATCTATTTCACCAATTACAGAGCTGACTTCATACAACATATTGCCTGCTTCATTCACCACATCTACACTTTGCTTACTAAAATCCTGACTTTTATTCATGGTTTCTACAGCAGTATGGGCTCCACTTTGTAGCTCTTCTATCATGCTATGAATTTCTTGAGCAGATTCCTGGGTGCGGTGTGCTAACCCTCTTACTTCATCTGCAACGACAGCAAAACCACGCCCAGCCTCACCCGCCCTGGCAGCCTCAATTGCAGCATTTAAAGCAAGTAAATTAGTTTGCTCACTAATACCTTTTATTACCTCTAATATCTTGCCAATGTTTTCAGTATTAGTACTTAGATTTTGAATGTGATCACTTGAGCTGGTTATATTACTCGACAACTGATTAATAATTTCAATAGATTGGCCCATTACGGTTTTACCCTCTATTGTTGTATTCTTGGCCTCAGAGGCTCGATCAGAAGCCGAAGCTGCATTCTGAGCAATTTCATGTGCAGCAGCTCCCAGCTGATTAATTGCGGTTGCAATACTAGTGGTTCGGTGTGCCTGTTCATCAGACTTATTCATGCTGGTTTCAGTCCATGATAATACTTTCTGAAACAACTCACCCAGCGCTCCACTGGCTTGAGCAACATTTTTTATTGACTGGTGAATTCTACCAACAAATAAATTAAAGTTATCAGCAAGTTGACCTAGCTCGTCTTTTGAACTTACTTTCAGCCGTTTGGTTAAATCCCCTTCTCCGGCTGCAACATCACTCATCGCAATAGAAATATCGCTTAGTGGTTTTAATACTACTTTCATCATAAAGTTCAGCAACAACACAATTAATACGATCCCAAAAAGTGTAAAAAAAACGGCCGACCGCATAAACTGATTAATGGATTCAAATGCTTTGTCTCGATCAATGACTAAACCAATATGCCAGTCTACTGTTTTAATACCTGAGATAGGGACAAACATGGCTAAAGCATCCATATTTTCAACTTTTGCTTGCTGTAACTCAGGATTTTTAAGATCAATATTTTTACTTCCATATAAATCCGTAATATTTTTCTCTACCCACTGCCCCTGAGGATGAATAATAATTTTACCTGCCCCGGTTGCTAAAAACGCATAGCCTAAGCCACCAAAGTTTTCTTTATTAACCATTTCTGAAATACTTTTTAAAGAGATATCTCCTCCTGCAACACCAACAAAACTACCTTGCTGTACTATATTGCTTACTGCGGTAATTAATAATTCTTTTGAATCAGCATCCACATAAGGCTCAGTAAATGTATTGGCATTTTTTTCTTTAGCTAGTTGATACCATGGCCGCTTACGTGGGTCGTAATCTGCACTACTGGGCTTATCGTTATTATCAATAAATTTTCCATCCTGCTCCATCCCCACATAAACTGAATCAAATTGGCTTGACCATCCAGCTTGGTCTACTATGGCTCTTACGGCCTTATCATCAACAGGCTTGTTTAGGCTTTTAGCCACACCCTCTACTATTTGCAGCTTGTTATTCATCCAATCTGAAATGCTGTGAGCAGTTAAACCTGATAGTTGGCCTAAGTCTTTTACTAAATCTGACTCGGTTTGATTTTTTATCAATACATATTGAGAGCCGCTAAATCCAGCAAATGCAACGACCATTACGGCTGAAGCAGCAACAAGTATTTTGTGGGTAAATTTCATAGGTGGCCTGTTTACTCACTATTCAAACATCACCAAACTAGAACCTGTAATACTTTTTAAGCGATTTTAGTTATAACTCAAGCAGTACCAGCAGGCTTTCTATACAACTTGTGCAGAAATCTTTCTTAAGAATAGCTTAATAAAACAGAAATGTTATGAGGAAACTATAGTCAAAGCGAATGGTTTTTCGGGGCGAGCGATGAAGCTCTATAAGTTTATGTTTTTATAAATGACTAGGGTGAAGATAGTTTATTGCTCCTGCATAAACTGCATTCACACCACCCTTGGTGCTTAGCGACAACAACAAACCCTAAAATCACTCTCGAAGAGTATACATGAAATAACTAACTACCTTTTTGTTATAATGCGACTTCTTAGGAAATGGTATAGAGCAGATTGCTATGAAAAAAATAACCCAACAGGACTGGGAAGCCCGTGCTAAACAACTCACTTTTCCTTCCCAAGCTTTTATTAACGGACAATGGCAAACAGCACAAGAGGGAGGGCATTTTAACTGCACAAGCCCAATTGATGGCCAAATTCTTACTGAGATAACCAATTGCACACAGCCCGATGTAGATATAGCTGTTACAGCAGCAAGGGATGCTTTTAAACAACAAGTTTGGTCTGGATTAACCCCTGCCAAGCGCAAAAAAATACTATTCAAATTGGCTAAGTTAATTGTTCAGCACCAGGAAGAGCTAGCTTTATTAGAAACCCTAGATATGGGAAAGCCTATTAATGACAGCCTAACAATTGACATACCTGCAGCTGCTCAATGTTTTCAATGGCATGCAGAAGCTATTGATAAAGTATATGGAGAAGTTGCACCTACACCTGCAGATACAATAGGGTTAATCACTCGAGAGCCTGTTGGCGTGGTAGGCGCAATTGTACCTTGGAATTTTCCTCTGTTAATGGCTTGCTGGAAAGTCGCGCCTGCATTGGCAACCGGCAATAGCGTTATTTTAAAACCATCGGAAAAATCACCACTCACTGCATTAAAACTTGCAGAATTAGCCCACCAAGCTGGTGTTCCTGCTGGTGTATTTAATGTACTACCAGGGCTGGGTGAAGACACAGGAAAACCTATAGCTCTTCACCCTGATATTGACACCTTAGCGTTTACTGGCTCTAGCCACACAGGTAAACAACTGCTGGTGTACGCCGGCCAGTCCAATATGAAACGAGTATGGATCGAAGCGGGTGGTAAAAGCCCCAATATTGTCTTTGCCGATGCTCCTGATTTATCTGTTGCAGCCAAAGCAGCAGCTGAGGCCATTTGCTTTAATCAGGGCGAAGTTTGCACAGCAGGCTCACGGTTATTAGTAGAAAGTAGTATTCAAGCCGAATTTCTTGAGTTAGTGCAGCAAGAGTTATCAAACTGGCAGCCAGGCCACCCCTTAAACCCAGAAACTCAAATAGGAGCTATTGTTGACCAATCCCAACTGCAAACCATTTTAAACTATATACAGCTAGGTAAAGAAGAAGGAGCCCATCTAATGGTGGGTGGTAGCCAGTGTTTACAAGACAGTGGCGGTTTATTTGTAGAGCCCACCATTTTTGGCAACGTCTCTAACAGTATGCATATAGCTCAAGAAGAAATTTTCGGTCCAGTATTATCTTGTATTGGATTTGACTCTACTGAAGAAGCAATCAATATTGCTAATGACACCCAATATGGACTAGCAGCCGCCGTATGGAGCAAAGATATTAGTAAAGCCCATCGGGTAGCTAAAGCATTACGTGCTGGATCAGTTTGGATTAACCAATACGATGGTGGAGATATGACAGCACCTTTTGGAGGTTACAAACAGTCAGGTAATGGTCGTGATAAATCCCTCCATGCTTTTGACAAATATACTGAAATTAAAGCTACCTGGATCAATATACAAAAATAATTAGCTTAAGTGCACCTATAATAACAAGCTCCTAGTAAAAGGGGCTTGTTATCTTATATTTAAAATTCATCCCATTCACCATCATCACTTTGATAGCTTGTGTGATGCATTTTAGGTGAAGCATGTCGCTTAACAGCAGCTTTATACTTATTTACTTTCATATTTTCTATGCCTGTGGAGTGGGTATGGCCTATATAACTATGCTCCACCATAGACACATTCAGATCTAAATTGAAGAACTCCATTAACTTATTCATTTTTTCCGCATGATCTTTCATGCTCATACTCGCCGCAGAAGATTGTTCTACCAGAGCAGCATTTTGCTGAGTCATGTCATCCATTTGTGCTATAGCAGAGTTAACTTCATTAATGCCTGACTCTTGCTCCTGAGCACTGCAAGTAATTTGATCAACCATTTTACTGACTTTATCAATCGCCTCAATTATCTCAGTTAAAGTATCACCAGACTTCTTCACCAACTCTGTACCATCGTTAACCTTAAGCACACTATCACGAATAAGGTTTTTGATTTCCTGTGCAGATGTAGCAGAACGCTGAGCCAGGTTACGTACTTCTCCAGCTACCACTGCAAAGCCTCTGCCGTATTCACCTGCTCTAGCTGCTTCAACTGCACTATTAAGTGCCAACAGATTAGTTTGAAAAGCAATTTCATCAATTACCCCAACAATATCTTCAATTTTTTTGCTAGCGGTATTAATATCTTCCATCGCAAGCACAGCTTGGTTAACCACATCACCACCACTTTGAGCTTTATTTTTAGCTACTATAGACATTTGGTTGGCTTCACAAGCATTTTCAGTATTACTTTTTACAGTGCTGATCATTTCCTCCATACTAGCGGCAGTTTCCCCTAAAGAAGAAGCCTGCTCTTCTGTACGTGTACTTAAATCCTCGCTACCTTGTGCTATTTGTTGGGCACCTGAAGCGACTGCTTCACTAGCAACCATAATCTCACCAATTATTTCAGTAAGACGTTCAACAGTAGAATTAGCATCGCTTTTTAATTTGGCAAATGCTCCTTGGTATTCATGATCAATTTTCTCAGTTAAATTACCATTAGCCAAGGCATCTAATACTCTAGCGGTGTCATTAACCACTTGTTCTGCAATACTAACTAGTTTATTGAGCCCCACACTCAAAGCTTTAAAAAAACCTTGTTTATCTGTTTCATCAATACGCTTAGTCAAGTCCCCATTAACAGCAGCCATAACAACACTATCTATTTCTTGCTCAATGGCTACCTCCTGAGTGCGATCTCTCATCTCCGCTATAGTTCCTAACCGCTCACCAGCTTCATTAAATATAGGGTTAGCATAGATGCGAATGGTACGCCCACTCACGACAAATTCATTTTCAAAAGTAGTTTTTAACTCTTTCATTAATTTACGTTGATGAGCCGGATTTTTATGAAATGTATCGATACAAGTACCTAATATTTTATTAGCATCAAAACCATTTATATCTTTTTTAAGGTCTACCTCTAAATTTTTCATCAACATTTCTAGTGAATTATTTAGATAAACTATTTCAAAATCATTATCTGCAATCATCACACTAGAGTTGACACAATCTAAAGCCTGTTTTACTCGAGCTGTTTCATTCATTTGCTGATATAAATTATCAATATTTTCTTTCAACTGTTTCTGTAAATCAACTAATCTTGTAATAACAATACCCACCTCATCTTTAGACTGTAAGGACTCTGTATCTCTCTCACCATAATTACCTTCCCTAATATCATCAAAAATAGTCAGCACCAGGTTAAGCCCTTGATTAATAACTCTATTCAACCACCATGCAAACACTAATGCTACAGTCATTAATGCAAAAACAATAAATAGTTTTTCTACTCTTTCTGCTTTAAGTCCTTCTAGCCTTAACGAGAGTAATCTAGAAATATTTGAGTTTATCTCTTCAAGTAGTTGCTTCGCTACTGCAATTACTGATGAGCCTTTAGCAAAAATTTCATCACCAGTCACAACTCTCCGAGCCTTAATGGTTTCTGAATTTAATATATCTTCATCAATTTTTTGCAAAAAATCATTTACTGAAAAAACAAATTCTTTTTCAGGGTTATTTAAATTTTTCTTAAGAAGATCATCGTTAGTATTTTTGTATACCATTGCAAACATCGCTATACTTTTATTAATTCTAAATTTAATGCTAGCAATAAGTACTTTCAATCTAATCTTTTGATCTAGAGCCAATTCATTAGTGGTAATTATACCTGTTGCCATTCCCCTAAGCTGACCCAGCTCATCAATTAACACAGGCAAACTGTTCACGGCAATATTAAGCAAGTAATTATTATCAATTGAAGGGTCTAGTAATAGCTTTGATTGAGTGCTTACATAGAGCATTAGGCTTTGGATTTGCTTTATCAACCGGCTATGTTCACTAAATGCCAAAGCTGCTTCCAGATTGAAAGCAGTGAGTTTTAAACTTTCCCATTCACCTTTTAAGGTCGATAACTTCTGACTAATTGATATTATCGAACTATGCTTAGCATCAAGTTGAATCAAAGTATCAAAAGCGTTAGCTATATCACTTCGTGTAGCTTGTATTTGTGGCCTTAAATTTGTACTACCACTAAAATATGCATTTGTTAAACCACGATGTTTAGCCAAATGCATTTTTAGAGGATAAATATTAATTAAGTACTCTTTACCAATGAGCTCTTTTTCAGTAAAATCAATTCTGTCATTCTCAGCCTCTATAAAAAAATTCAATAATATTACAGTAGGAATAAACAAAATTATTGAATATATGACTAATTTATAAGCTATTTTCAGATTTCTCACCCACTGGAATATTTTTACCTTACCTAGCATAGTAGCTAATCCTCCTTGAGTATTAACAAGGTTAGCTAATCATTGCCAGGTGGTCCATGCGTAAAATAAGGTATAAATTAAATAGGAAGGGGAGTAGTATAAATTTGCGCCTAATTATGACATACTAATCTAATTATTTTTTAAGAATTAATAACTAATTCGATAAAAATAGACCATAAAAAAATATTTCTAGTAGAGATAATACCACTAGAAATCAATAATTAAAAATTTAAATACTACAATTTTATACAGCTTCTTGAACTGCACTGTCTTCTTCTTTAGTATTGTCACTAAACTCAATACCAATTTTTGATTCAAATATTTTAAACTGATCCAAACAATACAACCCTGATTCACTTCTTATTAGCATTCCTTTAATATGTTTAGCTATTTTTTTAATTTCAAAATCCTGTGCATCTGATTTAATTAGATTTACTATTTCACTACTTAACAAAATTCTTGAATTGAATTTTTGTTTTGCAATTAGTTTTACACTACTTTCAATCGCAGCCCCTGACATTGAGTTGTTAGCAATCCTAAACTCTCCATAAGCAGTACTACTATGTAACATATCACCAAAACTAAATAGAAGTCCTTGTATATGCTCTAAAGCAAGTAACTCATGTAATATTAGTAACCTAATATCATCTTCATTATATTCATGATGCAGTGGCCTAACTCTAACAATAGCACTTTTTAAATTATAGCAATAAATATTTAGTTCTTTGGAAACATTATGATGAAACACTTTTTTTACAGCTTTCAAAACGGCAGCATTCTGATATTTTTTTATAATAGAGGTAAGGTCTATATACGTTACTACCGCATCATTCATCATAAATAAACTCCATTTAAAATTATTGTTATGCTAATTATATTAACTTCCGTTAACCTACTTACTTAACCCAACTTTATTTATATCCGATTAAGTATATATTAATTTTTTTATTGACCTTCCTTAGTATTACAGCATTAATTGTTTCCATACAATTTTAGACTAAAAAACCATATAAGGATATTTTGATATATTTAAAGTACTTAATTCGACTACTCCCATAAAAATCTACCAAACTACTTCTAGTATAGTACAACATTCATAGATATGGCTTAACATTAAGTTTCTTCAAGATCAATGTCAATTATTCTACTTAAGCAAGGTAAGATCAACTTTTACTTTATTATTTATAAATTACAATACAGCATATAATAACACACGTACTTTCAATTAATTTGACTTTTAAAGCAGACAAGAATTATTGCAACATACTCACTTTCCTGTAATATATATAAAAGCAGTTCTATACTTATAGTATTACTATGTAGCGCTTCAGTAGTAGAATATATATTTCATTTTTAATTAACAATACAGACAACAGTTTACTAATTTAGCTGAACATATCTATAGTTATATACCCAATACGAATAGCTTTTAGGCACAAACATCGAGTGACGAAGGCACATGAGCTTATAAATAATAGGTGACTGGAGTGAATACAACAAAACCTAGGAATCATTCGTAAAGGATATATCTACAGCTTGGTTTAATATTGGTGCCATATTACATGCAAGATAAACTTTTATTTATTTTACTAGCCAATTACTCTCTTGTTATAACTATATTTATAGCACTTGCATTAAAACAACTTAATAAAATAAACAAAAAAAATAAAGACTTCTTATCACACAAATATCATACCATTGAAAAACATCTAAAGCAGATTTTAGATGAAACACAAGATGAAATTAGTCTTAATGGTGAGTTAAACACCACAGATTTCTTAAGTCAAAAAATATCTAAACGACATATTTTGTTTCTTAGAAGGTCTCTCATTCATGCTGAATTAGAACTCGTTCAACATTCTATAAACAATGAAAAAATTTACTCTATACATACTGAGTATCATTCTTTGATTCAAAGACTACATAGAGAAGTCAATAACTTAATTGAAAGCAAACAAGTTGATTATATTACTTATTTGAATAACCAATTGCAATTATTAAATGAGCAGCAGACCTACCATGGCAAAGCGAGCTTAACCGACTGCTCTATTACAGACCTTACATTACAAAATTTCTTAGCTTTTAGAAAAGAACTAATCAAAATAGAGAGTGCGGCATTAAAAAGAAAACTAGAGAAAAATAATTTCCATCATTTTTTATATGAACGATATAAAACACTGATTGACAAACTGTCATCAGTAAATAGTAACTTCGACTTAAAAAAAATTAATGAGAGCTATGTTGTCAAAATTGAGACAAAATACAGCAAAGACATCAAGTCTTATCAAGATAGAATAAAACACCTTGAAGACCTAAAGAATTCCTATGAAGCAATCATCAATGAACTAAACAATAAAGATAGCATTAAAATTGATGATAGCGATATAAATAACGATATTTTACAAAATTTCTCCACAATAATAAAAGCCTCAAACGAAAAAATATTAACATTAGAAGAAGAAATCAAGAAATACGAAATATCTATCTCAGAAATAAATGCAAAAAATGACCGACTCAAGAAAAAAGAAAGTGAAGGAATTGATATTGAAGATATCGAAGAAAAGAAAATGTTGCATGAATTCTTTGAAGATATCACAAAGCTAACTAAGAAGATTAATTCCTTAGAAACTGAAAAAGTAACTCTTCAACAACAATTAAAAGAAAAAAGCAAGATAATCCACTCTCTTAAATCATCAGACTATAAACAAGCTTATGAGTCAGCTATTAGTAAGCTTAAAATGTTAAATCACTCTTATGAAGAGCTAGAAGAAATGTATATTAAACTGCTTAAGCAACATCAAAATCAAAGCTCTGATATTAAGAAAGTTAGCTAGTGAGTTATAATAATACAATTTATTAAAACTCACTCACTAACAAATAATCTAGATAAGTTACAAGATATAATAAAGGCCTCTCTAAGTCATGCAGCAGCCCAGCTTCGTTGGCCAGTAAATCTAGCACTTAAATAGCCCATTTGATCACCCAAGATATTCCGGTTTGCCAAATACATAAACTCAAATATATTTGGTTCAAATGGAATTGCCAATAATTGCATACCTGCTTGCTCTGGTGTGCGACCTCCTTTATATCCATTGCAACGTTGGCAAGCAGCTACCACATTTGTCCATACATCAGCCCCACCTTGCACTCGAGGTTTAATATGATCACGAGTTAACTCACGATCTGAAAATATTTCTCCACAGTACATACAATGAAATTCATCACGCCTAAATAAAAGTGAATTGCTTAACGCCGGTGTAAAGCTTTTCTTTTTATAATTACCATCACATGCAATTATTGTTGCCAAGGTTAACTCTGAACGAAGTCCATTTTCGTTAACTCCCCCTTTCAGGTTGAAACTTTTTTCACCTAATGACCACAACACCTGCTGCTTTACATATAAAGTTGCAGCTTCATTTTTTGATAACCAGGAGATTGGCAACCCTGATTTATTTAAGCGTAATATCTTCATTATCACTACTCACAAGTACTTCAACTATTTTCACCAATAAAACTGAATAGATTTATAGAGAGTTATTAACTTCATTTTTTACAATTAATTTATTATGAGCACAGAAACACCTACCCTTTCTTGAAAGTGCATTGATTACTTTCTAGCAGGCATAAAAAAACCCGGAGCTTGTTAGCCTTCCGGGTTTTATTCTAAAAGTGTTCTAAAGCTGATTTGTTACTTTTAGTTAAGACCTTAGAAGGCTTGGGCGCCTCCTAAAGTTAGAGACGCACTTACTGGTTTAGTTCCAGCACTAGCCCATAGCAACCCTCGCTATCACCTATCGTTAGGCAGCGCGTGCTGGGTAAATATGATTTGTTTAAGTGCGTCTGTTGCATCTCGTTTCCAAAAAGTTTAATCGAAAATTTTAGATATCTTAAAGCTGTCAATAATAATGTCAAGCATTTCTACTCGCCGCGATACTCATTTTATTCAATTCGATATCCAACTCCATGTACTGTTTTCACTACTAGAGGGTTTTTAGGGTCCACTTCTATTGCCTTGCGCAGCTTTGATATATGCTGGTCAAGAGTACGACTTGAAGCAATATACCCACGCCCCCAGCAATGATTAAACAGAGCATCTCTACCCACTACTTTCCCTTTTTCTGAGTACAATAAACATAAAATTTTGATATCTCGTAAACTTAAGTCAATAACTTGCTCTCCTCTTTGCGCTCTCAACTCATCTGGGTAAACCACTAAATCAGCAATTGTAAATGACTTTTCCTGCTGTACTTTTGCCTGAGATCGCAAATAGCGCCTAGTAACTGCTCGAATTCTTGCCACGACTTCCCGAGTGCCAAAAGGCTTCATAATATAATCATCAGCCCCTAACTCTAGGCCCAACACCTGATCAATTTCTTCCGATTTGGCAGTAATAAAAATAACAGGGATATCTTGGTTAACCTGTCTAATCTCTCGGCACAAGCTATAACCATCTTTTTCTGGCATCATGATATCCAGTAGTACTAAGTCAGGCTGCTCTGATTGAAAGTATTGCCAGGCTTGTTGACCATTTTCTGCGAGAATACAACTGTAGCCTTCATTACTAAGCAAATCATTTAGTCCTTCACGAATGAAGGTATCATCTTCTGCTATTAATACTTTCATTTATTTGCTCCACTTCATTTCAGGCAGGGGATATATCAATATTTAAAACAAAGCAAGCGCCAACTTCTGAAGTCACAAGTGTTAACTCTCCACCATGTAACTTGGCTAGTTGTTTAGCAATACTCAACCCTATACCTGTACCACTAATACCATCAGTTAATTTAGAGCTTACCCTATAAAATGGTTCAAAAATTTTATTACGAGCAGAAGCAGGAATTCCTGTGCCATAGTCTTGTACAGTAATCTTACACTGATTATTTTCTAAATGGGTTATTACAGTGATTATTTTTCCATCATGAGCATATTTTTCTGCATTACTAAATAGATTATTTAGTATTTGCTCTACTATTCCCTTATCAAAGTAGACTGTTTGATCTGCTCCATACTTCACTTCAAATAGCATTCCTTTATTATGCAAAGAAGCTTCAAATGCAACGATGGTATTCTTAACACACTCATCAATAATTCCTGGCGCTTTATTTATTTTAATTGCATTACGTTGAGCCCGTGAAAAATTTAGTACATTTTCAATTAAACGAGAAAGCCGTAAACTTTCCCCTGTAATTACTTTTAAATATTTATTGTGTTGTTGATCTTCATCAAAAAGCTGATCTGTTAGTAATTCTGCATACATCCGTATATTAGTCAGGGGTGTTTTTAATTCATGAGAGACCTGATTAACAAAGCTCACTCGCTGTTGGGCTTGAACCATTTCTCGCTGCTGCTCACGATAAAAGTATGTACCTAGCCCTATCAAAGCAATTGTAAAAGCCAATAAACCAGCTAAGTTACCAACCCAACTTAATTTAGCTATTGTGGACTTGTCAGTAAAATAAGCTATTTTCCAATTAGCCAGTGGCGGCGATAAATAACGGGTTCTTAGTGCTTGCTCACCTTCTTCAATACTGTAATTGCCCCACTGATACAAAGTATTTGACTTATCATTTAATAGCCTAATAGCAGATTCATGTAGACCATTATCCTCGTAAGTAGCATCTGGTAATCGGTTGATCAAGTCAGATAACATACGCATACGGTTCAGGTCAAAACCAATCACACGGCTAGTTGAGTCTTTTACCCAATATAATAAACGACTATGGCTGCCAGAATACCAACTAACCCAACCACTGGATACTACATCAGGTGCAAAACTGGCTACTGCTTTCTTCTGACTGGCAGGGCTGACAAATGCTTCTAACTTCGCATCACTTTCGCTGGCAGCTTGTATTTTTTTCATTTCATCCTGACTTACTAAGTTTTGAAATAGTTCAGGGTTACTCCAGATTGGTTTTGTCTGATTAATAAAGCTTTGTTCTTTACGAGAGGCCAGGCTATCAGGAGGAAAAGTTATATTATCTGAATCTACTAATATAAAAATATTTTGAACTAAAGGCGAGTCGTATAAATAGTTTCTTACTTGATGAGTGAGCTTAGGCTGCTGAATATTAGTTAGTGTTTGATAGTCTGATCTTAGTTGAATTTCCAACTGTTCAAAGTATGCTGTCAACTCCCTTTCAACAGCTTTAAGTTTTGAGTCTATTAGGTTTTGTATTTGGTGAGCCTGGACAACCCGTTCATTTTTTTGTAACTGAAAACTTAGCCAAGCAAGAATACAAATAGGAAGGAATATAAGTAGTACCAATACAAATTTTATTTTCTGTTGTACGCTCAGTTTTTTCATTTATTTGAATTGCTTATTTATTTTGATCACAACTGCAGACTTCACTTTACTAGAACAGAGCTAGCTGAATGATAGAGAACATGCAGCAAGTCCATCCCTAGATGCTCTAATCCGCATCCATGCTTCATAAGTTTCTATATCATTCAGCTAGCTCTTATAGGTTAAGGTGCAAACTATTTTTATAAGGTTGAATTAATAGCTTTGCTGTTTAGCCCGCTTATATTGCTTCTCTTTCAACAGTTTACGGTTTTTATTCCAGTCAGCTTCAGACTCTAGTGCAGCGGCATCCTCTAACACTTCTTCCTGTTGTTTCTTCAGCTTTTCTGACTTAACTACTTTTGACTCTTCTGCAAGATAATCTGCACTTTGCTTAAGTGCTGCTTTTGCAGCAGGGATATTACCCTCATCACGCAACCTAATAGCTTGCTGAGTGGCTTCATTTGCTACTTGCTCAACAGAATCTTCATAGACATCTTTGTTAATTGATTTTGTGACCTCTTGTTTAGATTTTGAAAAGCTCGCGACAGCCAGCCCTGATAATGCCTCCTGCTTTTTATTCAGCATATTGTTATAGCTGACTTGGACTGAAGCAATATCTTTTTGTTGACCAGACTTGCCAGGTGGCACCTCTACTTCTAAGATCAGATATTTTTCCTGAGTACTATACAACTGGTTAAGCCGAGTTCTTACTTTATTGCCAATTACCTCACCTTCTCGACCAAGGATACGAATAGGACGAACACCATTTGTACAATGAATTTCAATATTTACCCCTTGAGCAATCACTGACAACACATCTCCAAATTCACTTTGAAAGATTTTTGCCAAATCTTGTGCATTTTCTACAAATGCATGGTTACCATCACTGAAGCCAGCAAGCTGTGTCATTAAGTCTTCATTGTAACCCAAGCCTAATCCTATCGTTGTAACACTGATACCTTCTTTAGCTAAGGATGCCCCCAGCTGGCCTAACTCAGATGGAGATTGAGGCCCAACATTTGCTAGCCCATCAGATAATAAAATAACTCTGTTTACTCTATTTGCACTGATAAACTTACGTATTTCATCAGCTCCTTTACTTACCCCTGCAAATAAAGCGGTTGAGCCATTTGCCTGAACCTGTCGTATCATATTAGCGATATTGGCTTTATTAGTTACTTTTGTCGCAGGAACCACAACACTCACCGTAGTGTCATAAGTCACGACAGAAACGATATCATCTCGCCCTAACTGATTGATTGCCATAATTGCAGCCTCTCTGGCATGGCGAATTTTATTGCCTTGCATCGAGCCTGATTTATCCAAAACAATTGCAATATTAGTTGGTGTTCTTTTTGCAATATCTTTATTTTGTTTAATACCTGTTAATGAAATTTTAACAAACGCTTTTTGGGCTTTATCAGCCTCTAATACAGGTGTAGCTAAGTCAACAGAAAGGTTTACAGGGTTTACTTTTGCACTCGCTACGCTCACTACCAACATAAAGCTACTAACCACCCCAATGGCTAGCTGTTTAAAATGGCTTACTTTCATGGCTACTCTCCTGATTGCTTGGTTGTTACTTTCCACTGTAATTGCTAAAGCCCATGCTGTGGTCAGACAAAAGTAAGTGATATGTAAAAAGTTTGTAAATGCAGTTGTAAGTGTTTACCGACGCTTTTTTAGAAGAGTAGCAGAACCAGCTCCCAGAGCTGAGTAGTTAGTCAGGCCGTCACTTTACATCAAAAACGTTATATTATAACATAACACTAGTAATCGTTACTCCTGTCGCGAATACAAACTTAACAAACTTCAGCTGGCTGAGAATTAACATGGAGAAAGTGATAAACGTACAATCCATCATTGATAAAACAGCGGTGAGCCTTTCAATAGCCTGTATAGCGCATTGCCTGTTACTTCCCATAGCCATGGTGGCTTTACCAGTCTTGACTACTGTTTCACTGGAAGACGAATTATTTCACCAGCTGTTACTTATAGGTGTTTTACCAATCAGCATTATTGCGCTAACTATGGGGTGCCGAAAACACAAAAGCTGGCGCGTTGTTTTTTTAGGAGCCATCGGTTTGGTTATACTTTCTTTAACAGCATTTTTTGGCCATGATGTGTTAGGCGAAAGTGGAGAAAAGCTGGCAACATTAGTAGGAGCTTCAATCATCGCAGTTGGTCATATTCGTAATCATAGGCTGTGCAATAAAACTGTATGTCATCAAAATTAAAAAACATTCCAACAAACATAATCACTGGTTTTCTTGGTGTAGGCAAAACCACTGCCATACTACACTTGTTACAACAAAAACCTGCCGATGAACGTTGGGCCATTTTAGTTAACGAATTTGGTGAAATAGGCATTGATGGCAGCCTTTTTCAAGGCACTAATACTGAGCAACAGGGTATATTTATTCGTGAAGTGCCTGGTGGTTGCATGTGTTGTGCTGCTGGTTTACCAATGCAAATTGCCTTGAATATGCTATTGGCACATGCCAAGCCTCACCGTTTATTGATAGAGCCTACAGGCCTTGGACACCCCAAAGAAGTAATAGAAGTGCTTAGCTCTGAACATTACCGTGAAATTTTAGATCTTCAAAACACCATCACCATAGTAGATGCCCGGAAAGTATCTGACAGCCGATACACAGAACACACTACATTTAACCAGCAGCTAAATATAGCTGATATCATAGTTGCCAATAAATCTGATCAGTATCAAACCAATGACTTTGCAGAATTAACAAGTTATTTAGAAAATCAACATTGGATTAATAATAAAACCATCTACCAAGTAAGTATGGGCAAAGTTCAGCTTAAATGGCTACAAGGTAAAGCCCGAGAGTTTACTGGCAAGACTCATCATCACCAGCACACTAAACCAGCCCAGCAACTACCCATGCCTGATGATAAGCAATTTCCCCCATGTGGTTATTTGACCATGAAAAATCAAGGGGAAGGTTTTCATAGTCAAGGCTGGCTATTCAAGCCAGAGTTTATTTTTAATCAGGATAAGCTTTATTCACTCTTACTAGGTATAAAAGTTGAGCGCTTAAAAGGAGTATTTATCACTCACACAGGCATTATTGGTTACAATAAAGTAGATGGTGTCTTAACTGAGGTGATGCTGGATGAAGCGATGGATAGTCGTATTGAAATTATCACCAGTGATACCTATGCCCTGCAAAATATTGAACAAGATCTTTTAAGTGTAATTTGTGGCTAAGTGGCACCTCTCCCAAATGGAGAGGGTTTTATAATCATTTTATAGGCTCATGGAATTTCGTCACTTGATGGCCGCACCTAAAAACCTTTCGCTTTGGGCATACCACAGAGAACCTACACAGCTCTCAACTCCTGTGCTTTTCGGCTTTGCCTACGAATCACCCAAAGCAATAGATAGGTAAACGGTATCATCATAGCCGCGTAACCTAGTTTAAAAGTAAAGTTTTCTGCCATATAAGCCCAGGTTTCTATATTGGCCAGTTTTTCAATATAAAATAATGATATCCAAACGATGGTATAAACTATTTGACCTAACCCTGTCGAAACGATTGATCTAAACCATAGCTGCTTGCCACGCATTAAACCTTTAAGGCGAGAAAAGCATACAGCATTGGTAAAGTCTGCTGCCACCAAGCAGATTGCATTAATTACAAACAAGTATGGCAACTTATTAAATACTGCCGAGTAATGAGTTACTATTTCTTGAGATACCAAATTAGATAGCTGTAGTGAAATATACAAACCTAATGAGGCTATAAGTAACGTTATCGCTGCTGACCAGATAACTTTTCTTACCGTACGATAACCAAAAAGCTCTGATATAAGATCAATTACCATAAACGTTAGTGGAAATATTAAAATACCGCCAGGTTGAGTAAAGCCAATAATTTCTATTTTTTTGGGTGAAATTGGGATCGCGATAAGCAAGAAGCCAATAAATAAAGCAACTAATAAAGGCAACCAATTCCAGTAGCTGTATAAAGTAACTACTACTTGATTATTTGTATCATTAATAAATATTCGATCATCATCTTTTTTTGCCAACTGAGCTATATGTTTTGCATCTATATCAGAAAAATGCTCTATTATATTTTTCTCTACAAGGTTAATGGCTGACTCTGTATAGCAAGTTCCACTTTTGCTTTGAAAAACAACCATTCCCTTGTCATTAATTTCTCTTAAGGTAAAAAAACAACCTTGTAGTTGCATTAAGCCTACTCCTGCTTATAAATAATAGATAAAACAACTGCTGTAAAAGGATTACGACTTGCACTAATCTCTGTATGTGGATGAAAAAAAATAGGTATTAGCTTACTTCTTCCTTGAATAACTGATGCTTTGCTTAAAGTGACCCCATGGACTCCTTTATTAACCACTAGAGCATCTTCAGGATATTCGTTGTTATATGAATAACGGAGTATTAATAATGTTCCTTTTGGAAGAAAATTAACAATTCCTTTGGTAACTCTTACTACTAAATAATCATCAGCATCAATGTGATGATCCTGAACTAAATAATGTATAGAGTCTTTCTTTATCTGGTTGTGATCTGTCGTCTTACTTGCTTCAATTACCTCATCCCAATCATATATTGGCAGTTGAATGGTGAAACCATCATGATGTGGTAAGTGATTTTGGATTGTTTTTTGATCTGCCTGTCCTAGGCCAGTAATTAACCAAGAGTCACTAACGTCTAATACCTTTGCAATTTTTTTTACCTGACCAATATATTTTTGAAAGCCTCTACGGGACAACTGAAGCAATTTAAGTATGTTAATACCCGCCTCTTTGGCAAGCTCAGAATATGTCATCCCTCTGGCACGCATGACTTCCCGTAGCCTATCAGAAAATTCGTTTGACCCCATGCCAGTTATTACTATTAACCAATATGATAAAATATTAGCATTCTAATACCAAAGCTCTATATGTCAAACATCCGTTTACCCGTTATCTCAGTTACATGGATTAAATTGATTATGGCTATTTATCAAACACTAGTTGTTCACTACTATTATATTTCGGTACTTCTTCGGTTAGTAGTTACATTGTAACTTAAAAAAAGCTCTCTTGTACTCTGCCGCTGTTTCATTCAAGTTTTCAGCTATTGTACAAAAAACATCCTTAAATATTATTGGTAAATTTGCAGATATCGTGCGTGAAAAGTTTTCAGGGTTAAAATAGGCTTGCGCAGGTCCAGACTCAAATAAATCCCACAACTTTAATGGTGAAGTTAGCTCAGTTATTAAACTATCTTCGTCAGCATAATTAACTCTATAGCCTAAGTTTTGAAAAAACTGAGTGTATTCGCTTACAGAGGCTAAATGAAACCAAGGGCTTTTATAATGTTTGTAAGTTTCTTTTAGAGACTCAGCTTCTATAGTTTGACTAATCACTTCTTGCAGTAAAGGACACCAACCTTTAAGTGGTGTTTGAATAGCCAAACAACTGTTTTTAGCCATTAACTGTTGTATTCGTTTTAGAGTTGCTACTGGCTGCTTAAACCAGTGGATTACTGAGTTAATGAAGACAATATCAAATGTACTTAATAAGTTCAGTGACAGCCTTTCAATATCCCCCTCAATAAAGAAGCCATTTAGCAAGTTTTTCCTGGCAGTATTAATCATACCAGGGGATATATCGATCCCTACAACATCGCCAGTTGTTAAGCTGGCCATGACTGATGTTAATCGAGCATCACCACAACCTATATCGAGTATTTTTTCATCACCACCGAAATTAAGCTGGTTAATTAACTTTACACCTGCCGATTGTTGATTAATACCTAGTCTATGATATTCCTTAGCTACTCCTGAAAAATCAACTACCATGACCCTTTCATTCCCTCATTAGTGCTTATTTATACATAGAAACGTCAATGATATCAGCTTAACTATGTTAGCAGCCTTAATCTTTTGAATACAATAAGTCAGTTGATTTATTTTAGCTTTACATGAAATGTTAATTTGTAGAATGTAAATTTATGTTATTTACACTCGAAACTGTTTTACTAAGCTATTCAGCTCCTGCCCCATGGCATGAAGGCGATTTGAGTTGTCACTACTGGCTTCCATACCATGTGACATTTCACTTACTGCATCTGCAATTCTAGTAATATTTTTATTAATTTCTTCAATAACTGAGGTTTGTTCCTCTGAAGCCGTTGCTATTTGATGATTCATTTCAGTAATAACACCAATCGAGTCTTTTATTGCTGTTAGTGACTCACCCGCTTCTTCTGCTTGTCGTGAAGTGCTATCACTTAACTCACGGCTTACTTTCATCACTTTCACAGCAGTAGAGGACTGGTGTTGTAGCCGGGTAATCATTTCGTGTATTTCTTGTGTGCTGCTTTGAGTTCTACTTGCTAGTGTTCTTACTTCATCTGCAACCACTGCAAATCCTCTACCTTGCTCACCTGCACGCGCCGCTTCAATCGCTGCATTTAAAGCTAATAGGTTAGTTTGCTCTGCAATACTACCAATGACGCCCAATACAGAGCCTATATTTTCTGTTTCATTTCCAAGTGCGTCCATTACTTTTTCTGCTTCTTGGAGTTGATCTGCGAGCGAAGTAATAGAGTTGATTGCATTTAACACTATCTCATTGCCTTTTAATGCGCTTGTTTGCGCATTTGTAGCTTCATCAGCTGCTTGTGTTGCACTCGCCGCTATCTCTTGTGCCGTTAACGACATTTCATTTATTGCTGTTGCAACCTGTTCAGTTTCAGAAGCTTGGGCATTCATTTGTTTGCTGTTTGCTTGTACCACAGTATTTATTTCTGAGCTTGCTTCATTTATATGTGATGATGCATCTGCCACTTTTTTGATAATATCCTGCAACTTGGCAACAAACGTATTAAAGGCTTCAGCTAATTTACCCATTTCCGATTGGCCATTATCTTCAAGCCGCTTCGTGAGATCACCCTCACCCTCCGAAATATCACACATTAACTCTACAGTGTCTTTAATAGGACGCGTAATTGAGTTAGTTACTAAAATTGAGCAAAAGCCTAAAATAATAACCGCAACACTGCCTACTCCTAAAATAGTCATCAGTGTCTGTTGTTTTGCTGCTTCTGCATTGACTCTTAGCTCACTGATTGTTTTATCTATGCCATCTATATAAAACCCCGTCCCTATAAAGATTTGCCACTTCTCTAGTGGAATTGCATAACTGAGTTTTGGCTCTGGTGTTTTAGAGCCAGGTTTATCCCATTGATACTCTACATACCCCCCCCCTTTTTGAGCAGCCTCACTTAATAACTTAATTAATGGAACACCATTTGGGTCCTTTAAATTAATTAGATTTTTTCCTTCTAACTCTGGTTTTGCTCCATGCGCAACGGTCAAACCATCGTATTGAAATGCAAATATATAACCATTCTCGCCATATCGTATTTGTCTGATTATTTTAAGTGCTGACTCTTTTGCAGAAGCATCATTGCTATTATACACATGGCTAATTGCTGTTTTTGCCATGTCTATATACCCTTTTAGTTCGGTCTGTTTTTCTTCAAGGAGTGTTTTTCTGAAGCTACCAAGCTCTGACTGTATCAGCCTATCAGTTGTTATATAGCTGATAGCACTAATAAGCATGGTTATTACTATAACGGGAACTATGGCTAATAATAATATTTTATGTTTTAAATGCAGCATTTTGTACAGCCTTACACAACACTTCTAGCTTAAAGCAATGCTTAAAGAATAGCTTATCGTTTATCCTTCGCGAGCGAATTTTATGGTTTGCAAGCACTAACAACCAAAAGCATACTTCTCAAACTTTGAGCTTTGAGTGCAAAAATTTAATCAACAAAATTGGATAAAATACCTGCTCCTACTGTCAATAACTTCACAGTTATCAACCAATAGCACAACTGCTTAAAAAACAAGCATTTTTACTAAATTTGAAACATTGCAACTTGTTCATTTGACAATAGCGGGCTAAGCAACGTAGTTTTTTGCCAGCTTGTAGATATAACGAAACAATGCAGCTAAAAAAGTATAGCCCATGAACTAGGAAGAAACAGAGGTTAAATATGGTACAACTACGCCGCTCGTTGTTGGCTTTATCAGTGTGTGCACTACTTAGTGGTGGCTATGCCATAACAACAACGGCAAATACTTCTGCCAAAAGTTATAGCCAAACCATTAGCTTACCTACAATCCAATATGAAAAGTTTAGCTTACCTAATGGTCTAACCGTTATTGTTCATGAAGACCGCAAAGCTCCAGTTGTCGCAGTCAATGTGTGGTACAAAGTAGGCTCTAAAGATGAAGTACCAGGTAAAACAGGCTTCGCCCATTTATTTGAACACTTGATGTTTCAAGGCTCGGAAAACTATAAAGGCGAGTTCTTTGAGCCGTTTGAAAAGGCTGGAGCCACCGACCAAAACGGCACCACTAATAGCGACAGAACTAATTACTTTGAAACAGTGCCCACCAATGCACTCGATATGGCCTTATGGATGGAGTCTGACCGTATGGGACACTTCCTTGGTAGTATCACTAAAGACAAGTTAGACGAGCAACGTGGTGTAGTACAAAATGAAAAGCGCCAAGGTGAGAATCAGCCTTATGGTAAAGTGTGGGAATTAATTACTAAAGCCAGTTTTCCTGCAGGGCATCCTTACTCATGGGAAACCATTGGCTCAATGGAAGATTTGAATGCAGCAAGCCTTGAAGATGTAAAGGCTTGGTTTAAGCAATACTATGGTCCCAATAATGCTATTTTAGTGCTTTCTGGTGATATAGATGTCGCCACTGCTAAGTCTAAAGCATTAAAGTATTTTGGTGATATTCCTCCTGGCCCGTCTATCACTAAAGCCCATAGCTGGATAGCTCCTTTAACAGAAAACAAACGGTTCAGTATGACTGACCGAGTACCACAGTCACGTTTAATAATGGTCTGGAATACACCTGCAACAGGGACCAAACAGGCAGAACAAATGTCTTTAGTTGCTGACCTACTCGCTTCTGGAAAACAGTCACGACTTTATAAACGATTAGTGCACGACGATAAAATAGCATCGTCTGTTAGTGTATTTAACCATAGCAGACAGCTAGCTGGTCAACTATTTATCATGGCTGATGCCAAGCCTGGTGTTTCACTAGCCAAGCTAGAACGTGCTATTAAAGAAGAGTTGTCGCGTTTACAAAATGATGGGCCTACCTTAGACGAGCTAGCTTTGGTCAAAACTCAGCAAGCTGCTAGTTTCATCCGACAGCTAGAACGAGTAGGTGGCTTTGGTGGCAAGTCTGATATTTTAGCGGCTGGAGAGTTTTACGCCAACGAACCTGGTTTTTATTTGAAGTCCTATGAATATCAAAAAAATACATCTTCTAAAGATATCCGTAGGGTAATGAAACAGTGGCTTACTAAAGGCAATGTCATTGTTGAAGTAGAACCAGCCTCTAAATTAAGCAAAACCAAGTCAACTGTTAACCGCAGTAAGATACCTGGTGCAGGAGAAGTCAAACCATTCAAACTACCAGAAGTCAATCAAGTTACATTAAGCAATGGCTTAAAAGTGCTCTTGGCAAGCCGACCAGGCACTTCCACAGTAGAAATGGAGTGGATATTTGATGCAGGTTATGCAGCTGATGCACAACACTCACCAGGCACTGCCAACTTTACATTGGCAATGATGAAAGAAGGCACCAAAAGTAAAGATAGTATTGCTCTCGACAAAGCCTTAAGTAAATTAGGTGCAGGCATTAGTGTTGGCTCATCGGTTGACAGCTCTTCGATTGCTTTAAGTGCACTTAAAGATAACATAAACAAGAGTATTGCCTTAGCTGCAGATGTTATCCAAAACCCTGCTTTTCGAGCTACTGACTTTGATCGACTGCGTTCAAACTGGCTGGATAGTATTGCTCAAGAAAAGGCTAGACCTTTCAGCACTGCTTTACGGGTACTACCACAACTGTTGTATGGGGTAGATCATGCCTACAGCACACCATGGACTGGTTCTGGTACTGAAGAATCTATTACTCAACTAAATACTGGTGATTTAGCCAAATTCCATAAACAGTGGATTCGCCCAGATAATGCCCAACTTGTCGTTGTTGGCGATATTGATATGGAAGAACTGAAGCCATTATTAGAGAAACAAATAGGTAAATGGCAAGCACCTAAAACTCCTATCCCAGCTAAAAATCTAGCCAAAGCGGTTAGCGGTCAAGATACCCAAATTTACCTAGTCGATAAGCCAGATGCCATCCAATCAACCATTATTGCCGGGCAACTATTACCATCTTCTCAAGATGAGCGTTCATTAGCCCTAAATGTTGCTAATACCATTTTAGGTGGTCAATTTAGTGCCCGACTTAATATGAACTTGCGTGAAGATAAGCATTGGTCTTATGGTGCTTATAGCAAACTAAACAGCGCTGTTGGACAACGGCCTTTTATCATGTATGCCTCAGTGCAAACCGATAAAACCTCTCCTGCATTGCAAGAGCTACAAAAGGAAGTACAACAGTATATTTCTAAAAAACCCGCTTCAGCTGAAGAACTAAAAAAAGTCAAAGATAACTGGCTACGAAGCAAAGCAGGCGCATACGAAACCAATGGTGCTTTATTATCAGCAATTACTGGTTTATTAGCAGTAAATCGCCCACTTGAGCAACTGTATAATTTTGATCAGTTAGTAAGTAAAATTTCATTAAAAGATGTACAGCAAGTTTCTCAAGAACTGCTTAAACCAAATAAATTAACTTGGGTGGTTATTGGTGACCTGAAGAAAATAGAGCCAACCATTAACAAGCTTAAGTTAGGTAAAGTAACCAAGCTGGATAAAAATGGTAAGCCTATATAAAAGTTAGTAAATAGCAGCCATGAATACCCAGTAGATTATTAACTACTGGGTATTCATTTTAAACGATCATTTCTGTCTTACTAAACATACTCAGCGAAGACCTATCCATTGACTTCAGGCTTAACAATAGAACCTCCTCAAAATGTTCTGCCGGAAGGTTATAGAAAGTCAATAAACGAATAGCTGACCTCACTGCAAAAGATGCCCAATTGAAGTAATCAACCTGCTCATTTAAAGCATATAGTGGATAGCTTTCTTTCAGTAAAGGCTCATATTGTACGATATATTGCAGCGTTTTATCAGTTTCGTTACTACAACACTCCTTTATACAAAGGCAAAAATCATTACTATTCACTCAGCAACTCCTTAAACTACTACTGATGCCATATTGAATTTATATAAGCAAAGATTCAGCCATAACTGATCACCACATTATCAGCTAGCCCCCCTACCAACTAATTAATTTAATTAGTGCCATTTTCACTAGTATTTGTATATTTATTAGACACGACATAAATAGCATATTAAAATTTTTTAATAGTTATACTTCATTTAGCTGAACTATATTTGTCAAACAATGCTAGTTCAGTTATAACCGAGTTTATCCAGATTGCTATTTCAGTGGTTTGATCCAGCATAAAGTAATCTGCTTCTGTTTCATGCCAACAGCCTGCGTTACTTTGGTTTTCAATAATGTAATCTAAAATTGATAGTGCAAACTCTGAATAAACAAGATCTCCCGTTAAACGGGTAGCTTTTGCTGCTGCCCAAGCCACTTTATGGCTAAATAAACTTTCTTGAATACCATGACAACCACAGGCAAAGCCTAATAAATCAAGTGCAAAATCAAGATAATGTTCTTCAGCAGTTGCTTGATAAATATCCAACAAAAACGCAGCTGGATAACCTAGTAAAAAATACAGTTGTTTTTTTTCTGCTTTATTAACGCAATAAAAAGATGACTCATCTTCGTTAAAGCTACTAATTAAATGACCATCAGTATCCATTTTAAATAACAAGCGGTCAGAATATGGCTGCATTTTTAAACCATGAACAATACAGTCTGCCGCTTTAATTGCCATGTCAATACCACCAATACACAAACTAACACGACCTAAGTGAGCGGTAGTAAATAGGTCTACTTGTAGGCTTCCCTTGGTTTTTTTGCAACCGTTACTATAGCCTCCTAGTTTAGGGTTTAAAAAGTTATGCAAAAATTCATAGGCATGAATACTGATATCAAATCGTTCTAGTTTGTGGGCAGCTATAGCTAACCAACCATTCATATAAGGTTGATAGCTATCTAAGATTGTGTTTACAGACTTCAGCTCTGGATAAGTAAGAAAGTCTCCATCTTCTTTAAAGTAATACTGCTTAATTGCTTCAATAAAATGCTCGCACTGTGGCTGCTTTCCTGCCAATAGAAGTAACGTGGGGTACTTATAAATAGATGATAAATCTACTTCTCCTGCATGAATCATCTCAGGAGAAAGCCGGTTAGTTAAATAGTCATAAGACTTTTTAATGGCCGCTTGGTATTGATCAATTCTGGTTGTTAGCACGGTGGCCTCCATGCCGCCCTCAACATAAGGTTAAAATAAACTGCATATTGTATATGTAACAAATGACTTTTAGTTGCTGTATATGTAAGATATATTTCTCTCAATATAACCTGTTGTACTTAGCAATCTAGTTGTACCAAGTATTCTAAAAGTCAAAGCAGTATAGTAAAAATAAGTAAAACAACACAATGGAAGTTACCAGCAGTATAGCCAACAGTTTTTATATTAACATGTGTTTTATTCAAAACTAAGGACTCACTTATATGGCTAGCAATGCCGAACTCGCGTTAGAAATATTTAAAGCAAATGAAGGAATAGAAGATGGTGTTGGCGATTGGTTATTAATCGACCAAGAACGTATTAATAAGTTTGCTGATGCCACTTTAGACCACCAGTTTATTCATGTAGATACTGAAAAGTCGGCGAAACACTCTCCTTTTAAAAAGACCATTGCTCACGGTTTCCTTACCCTATCATTAGTCACTCACTTATCTCAAACCGTAAAAAGCAAGATACCTGAAGCATTTAATAACCTTGCTTTAATGGTTAATTATGGGCTGGATAAAGTACGTTTCACTGCCCCAGTATTAGTTGATTCAAAAGTCAGAGCTAATCGACAGTTGATCTCTGCCGAGTTAAAAGACCCTAAAACAATTCAATTAAAGCAAAAGATTACAGTTGAAGTAGAAGGCCAAGATAAGCCAGCCTGTGTTGCAGAAGTTGTATTCAGGCTTATTTATTTATAAAAGTCTATTCTGTTAAACTAGTCAGGAGGCTTATTTTCTGCTGCTGTACCTCCTGGTTCGACTTTTTGCACTTTAGTCATTTGCTCTTTGATAGGGCTAGGGCTATCAGTATTCGCACCATTTACATCATTTTTATTGACTACCTCTGCCTGTTTAGAATCTTTAATTGAGCTTTCTTTCAGCTCAGTTATGTTAGTATTTTCGATAGACATTTCAGGTGCAGTAATGGTAGTCGCTACTTTAGTTCGCTCTGGATTAGTCAGGCGATTCTTATTATCATTTAAAAAGTCAATTACTATTGGTGCAATTTCTTTTGTTCTTGTTAATAAAAACAAATGGCCACATCTTATTACCCTAAGCTCTGAGTTTGAAATTAAGCGAGCCATTAATTTTGCATTAGCTAATGGAATAATTGGGTCATCATCTCCGGCAAGAATTAAGGTAGGCTGCTTAATTTGGTGTAACCAATGAAAACTGGTCCAGCCAGCACCCGCCAGAATCTGATAATAATAACCTATACCACTGGGCGAACGTATCTTTAAGGAATGGTTTGTTATTAGTCGTGAGTTGCGACGAAATGCCCCGCCATAAATGCTAGCCGCTATTTTTTCCATATAACTAGACTGCACATAACGGCGGGGACTGGCCATTTTAAGTAAAACGGTTAATTTCGCTGGAATGGCTACACTTCCCATCGATGTAGCGGCTAACACTAATCGATTACAACGATAAGGGTGATCATAAGCAAATTGCTGAGCAAGTGCTCCTCCCCAGGATACTCCCAATATATTCACCTGGCCGTAATTTAATTCATCCAGCATTTTGCTGACCAACCTAACTAGCCCAGGAAATCGATAAGGCAACTTTGGAGTAGAAGAGCCACCAGTACCTGGTGCATCAAATGCTATCACTTCAATCCCTTCCAACTCATCTGCAAAGGGTTTGATTAACTCCAGGTTTGCTCCAATACCATTAAATACTAATAATGGTAAAATATCCGAGCTACCAGGACGAATAGCAACCCGTAAAATCTGCCCATCAATATCCAGGGTTTTAAAGCGAACCCGCATGGGTTCGCGAATATTAGTTGAGAATGTAGTTTCCAACGATTACCCCTACTTAGTCATGGACATAAAGCCCTGGTGCAGCCTCCATTGGCGGATGCTGTTTACTACCAAGTTCTTTTGCAGCTGGTTTTTGCTCACCAGAGCGACTGCATAACCATTTTTGCCAATGAGACCACCAGCTACCTTTATTAAAGGTCGCTCCTTTTTTCCACAGCTGGGGATCAGCTGATAATTCACTATTAGTATAAAAATTTGCCTTTAGATTAGATGGTGGGTTCAAAATACTTTGAATATGGCCACTATTACTTAAAATAAACTCTCGTTTCCCCCCCATTAATTGACTTGAGCGATAACATGCCTCCCAAAGGGTGATATGGTCATTAATGCCTGCTACCGCATAGCTATCACACACCACTTGTTTTAAATTGATCGCTTGTCCACCAATTTTTAACACACCAGGCAAAGTCAATGGGTTTTGCTTATAGAGGTCAATAAAGTCACTGTGCAGCTTTGCAGGTAAACGCGTAGTATCATTATTCCAGTAAAGCACATCAAAAGCGGGTGGCTCTTTACCTAGTAGATAATTATTAACCCAATAATTCCAAATTAAATCATTTGGCCTTAGCCAAGCAAACGCTTTGGCCATATCTTTACCTTCTAAAACACCTTGCTTTTCTGATATTTTTCTTACTAATTCCAGTGCTTTATCCGTAGCAAATAAAGTAATGTCTGAATCGATATTGGTATCTAATACACTCACCAACTGGGTAATAGTATTAACAGGGCTATCGCCTTTAGCTGCTAGATAGCCTGCCAACGTAGCCGAAGTGATACCACCAGAACAAGTACCAACCAGATTAATTTTGTCGCTTGCTGTTATCTCCTGCACAGCATTTACAGCTTCGTTAGTGGCCAGTATATATTGCTCTAACCCCCAATGGCGATGCTCTGGCAAAGGGTTACGCCAACTGATGATAAACGTTTGCAAGCCTGATTTAACACAAAACTGTACAAAGCTTTTATCTGGTGTCAAATCAAACACAAAAAACTTATTGATTTGCGGTGGAATGATTAGTACAGGCGTCGTTAATGCTTTTTCTGTTGCTGGTTTGTATTGAATCAGCTCTAAAATTTCATTACGAAAAACTACCGAACCTTCAGACAAACCTAAGTTATCACCTACTTTAAATACCCCTTGTTTTACTTGTGAGGGCATCCCTCCATTGGTTTTTATATCTTCCAGCAAGTGCACTAGGCCTTTTTCTAAACTCGTGCCACCAGTTTCAAATACTCGTTTAATCACTTCAGGGTTAAGTAGAGTATTAGAAGGTGATAACGCATCTGTAAGCAGGGAAATAATAAACTTTGCTCGCCGACTATCTTCCTTGCTCATATCTGTTTCATCAACCCAGTCTTGCAAGCGTTGCTGCCATATGTAATATGCTTGCAAATAACGCCGATAAAGTGGATTTTCTTTCCAAGTAGGATCTTTAAAGCGGCGGTCACCTTTAGTATTGGGCTCTTCAAACTTTCCTAATACCACTTGAGAGATATCTTTACTAAAGCCAACGGCCTGTTTCAAACTCGCAGCGGGATTCACTACCGCGTGCTTAACGATAGTTCCAGCTGTAGACCATAAATCTTTTCGATTAAAGCCCATGGCAGGATTTGCTACTGATGATGTTTCGGCCCCCGATTTTTCTCCTTTTTCTCGATTAGTAACCTCTAAGCCCTGTGATAAGATATGCCGTAATTGCTCTGCAACAGCTTGATCACTGTTATCCAACTTCTTGATTGTTTCACTGAGCTTGGCGATCCGCTCATTAATATCTTTTATTATGGCTTCACTCATTGACGCAAAATTCCTTATATACTGTAAATACACACCAACCTTGGTTACATCTCAATTCTTACCAGCCTATTCATCTTCAATGAATAGTTTGCTAAGAGTTTTGAGTTTGTGCTAAAGCAAATAGTCATTACTACAAAATCTGGCTAATAACAAAATGCTTCAACAAAAATTGCTTTTCGCAATAAAAATGTTGTAGGTGGGTTATATAAGCCTGCATTAATTAGAATATTTTTTACTTAAAAATAAACACCACCTCAAGGTCATTTTAAACAGCAAAGTTAGTATGTTCATTCTAATTTTCACTGCTAGGCTTGAATCATGTTAACGGGCGTGTTGGGAACAGGTATGTTCCAAAGGGGAGTTGTCTCGCTCGCTTCCTGTAATGCCATACTAAGAGGAATAGCAATATGTCAGATGTAAAAACGGTTGATAAATCTGAAGAGAAGGAAAAAAGCTTATTATCTAACATCCGGGGATCTGCTCATAAAATCTGGCTCGCGGGCTTGGGAGCTTATGCTCAGTATGAAAAGCTTGGGCAGGAAGGAATTAGATTTTTTGAAACGCTTGTAAAAGATGGTGAAGAGGTACAAGCGCGCACCCAGCATCGCATGGACGAGATGAAAGATAAACTAAAGTCTAAAACAACCGATAGGCTGGAAAACCGAATAAACCAACTGAGAGATATTTTTCCAACCACCACTAAAGACGAGTTGAAAGAATTATCTCATCAGATTGAAGAGCTTAGTGAAGCAGTAAAAGCACTGGCATCCGACAAAAAGCCGGCTACCAGTGCTAGCCGCAGTAGTAGTACCACTAAGAAGGCTGTTTCAGCCTAGTTACACACCTATCCTGGTAAACGCACATCATTTTGCAGGGGTTTATCCCCTGCCTTTTTTATTTTTAATAGCGGCTATAAACAAGATACTGCAACAAGGTGTCTATTTAATGACAATGTTTTATAAGTTGCTTTTTAATCTCGTAAAAGATACCCTTTATCTTTATACATTCTACAGATAGTCTGCACATGCACTTTTTGCTCAGCAACTAGATAGGGAGCAATTAATGTTATCACTTGATAGATACCTTGACTTATATAACTACTGTCGTATGCATTTTTATGGCGCATAACCTGATAATTTAACCAAAAGGTTGCAATCACCACCGCATTATCTGCCAGAGCTTCTATTTCCTCCTCAGTTGCCATTAAAAAATCTGCTTTTTTTAATTTTTGGCATATATCAATAAACATTTGTTTTTTACGACTTATCAGTCGATTAAACCTAGCTTGAATTTTTTTATACTTAGCCAGTAAATTTGACAGATCTCTATAAAGAAAACGATAGTTTTGGATGGTTTCGAAAATAATATGTAAATACAACCAGTAGTCATCTACGGCCAGCTCATTTCGTGAAGGAGACTCTAATAACTCTATCAGGTCATGTTCAAAGCGCAGATAAAGCTCAAGAATAATGGCATCCTTACCCTGGAAGTGATAGTAAAGATTACCAGGACTGATTTCCATTTCATTAGAAATGTCTATCGTGGTGATATTTGGCTCACCAAAATCATTAAATAATTGCAGACTCGTTGAGAGAATCCTTTCTCGTGTTTTCATATAACAATTTTATGCTACCTAACACCCTCTCCCTCTGGGAGAGGGCTGGGGTGAGGGTGTAAATACCGACCTAACCGATTAATTTATCCAATCGTTGACTAATCTGTTGCTCAATGGTGCCTTTTAATGGCTTCATCAACAAGCCTAATTCAATACTAATATCGACTTTTTGGTCATCGACTACAATTTTGCCTTTAGCACCTGTTTGCTTGAATAACAGCGTATCCTGTTGCCATTCATAAGTAGCACCCATGCTTTGCTGTAACTCTTCAGCAATTTTTTGCACGGCATCTTTCGCCTTGTCTTTTGAAGTACCGTGATCTCTTTGAATATTAATCTTCGACATATTACCTATCAAAACTCATCTCAAAATTTTTTACGATTGCTGCTTTAACACTTGAAGTGCAGATAACACTTCTTTGATACCCGCCAAAGTAACAGCTTGCATAGTAGCAAACCCTTCCGCATTTTGTTGCTGGACTTGCTGAGTTAACAGTACCCGCTGCCTGGCTTCCGCTTCTTTTTGTTCCTGGGTTTGATAGTAGCGGACGTGGCCAATGGTTGAACTAAGCAAATGAATGAGTTGAATCAACTCTTGCTGAGAGCTCGCAGCCAACGTTTCCTCTAATAATTGATGGTAACGCTGAAGATCTTCCAGGCTTCTATCATTCTGGTCAGTCAAAAGGGATTCCCTCATTGATAAAGTCAAATTAGCAGAATGTATACCAGGAGTTCACTATAAAAGGCAAACCTGTAGCTTCCGCTACAGGTTTTAATATAGAAGACAGTTTGATAGGAAAGTTTTTATAAAGTGCGAGTTTCGTAGAAGGCTTGCTCAGAAATCATATGATAAGCCCGAGACTGTTCAGCAAATTTAGTGAAAGAGTCATACACTTTTTTAGTCATTTCACTGGTATTGGCCACTTCCTGAACAACCTCATTCGAGACTGCATGTAACTGTTTCAATACATCTTCAGGTAGCTTCAAGAGCTCAACTTTATGTTCATTAACCAAGGTATTAAGCGCCTGATTATTACGTGCCGTGTACTCGTCCAGCATATCTTGGTTAGATGCTCTTATTGCTTGCTCGACAATAGCTTGTAAATCTTCCGGCAGCTCTTGAAGTGCTTTTTTATTAATAATCACTTCAAGAGTTGTACCTGGCTCGTGCCAACCTGGATAATAGTAATATTTTGCTGCTTTATAGAGCCCAAATGCCAGGTCATTGTATGGTCCTACCCATTCAGTAGCATCAATCGTACCTGTTTGTAGGGCTGTAAATAATTCTCCTCCTGGAATATTTACTGGAACACCGCCCAGCTTTTTCAGGACTTCTCCACCTAAACCTGGGATACGCATTTTTAACCCTTTTAAATCTTCCAAAGAGTTAATCTTTTTACGGAACCAACCTGCCATTTGCACCCCGGTGTTACCCCCAGCAAAAGGCTTCAGGTTAAATTGCTCATAGGCTTCATCCCATAGTTGCTGGCCACCCCCATAGTGAATCCAACTATTCATTTCCTGGGCATTTAGACCAAAGGGAACAGCAGCAAAAAACTGTGCAGCAGGTTCTTTGCCTTTCCAATAATAAGCAGCACCATGGCCTATTTGTGCTGTGCCAGCTGATACCGCACTAAATGCTTCCAAGGCAGGAACCAGCTCACCCGCACCATGTACTTTTATTTGCAGCCGCCCATTACTCATTTTCGCGACATTTTTAGCAAAGCGCTCTGGGGCTGTACCTAGTCCAGGAAAGTTTTTTGGCCATGTAGTTACCATTTTCCAATGGATAACATCTTTGCTGGCTGCCTGCTCGCCTATGCCTTGTTGGGCGCAATCTTCAGATTCTTTTTTACCACAGGCAGATAGTGCAGCAGCACCAGCCCCAATACCTAATGCAGTTACAAAGTCGCGTCGTTTCATATGAATGACTCCCTATCTATTCGTGAAACCTTTAACTAAACAATATTTGTTATTTTTCTCTAAATATACCGTGCGCGAATGCTTTTTTATTGGTTGTTAGTACCAGCCTACATATATGTGTTGACCTGCCCTATACCTCATCCGCTTTGGTTATATTTTTTGAACCGTCAAAGGTTATAAGGCACTTGCTCACCCGCTTTCGCCTATAAACGTCTAAAGTTTAACAACTCTTCAGCTGTTTAGTTTTAGAGCTTTTTACTTTAGGCCATTAAGGGTAAGTATTGTGCCTTTGTTGTTCTATTTTATGTTGTTTATTTTGTTAGCAGTTATTTTTATCGATTAATCAATAACTTCTAGCTTAGCATAAGCGACTACCAGCCACTTAGCGCCTTCATTGGCAAAATTCACTTGAACTCTAGCCTGAGCGCCCTGCCCTTCGTAATTTATAATAGTGCCTTCGCCAAAGATACTATGCAACACTCGCTGACCAACCTGCAAGTCTGTTTCGGGTATTGGGCTTTTGTCCGCTATTACCTGCACTGCACGAGGGGCTATACGGGTATACGTTGGCCTGGTAATAGACGCATTTATTCGTATTTCATTAACTAACTCAGTAGGGATTTCTTTTATAAATCGCGAGGGTCTATTTATATTTTCCTGGCCATGTAACCGTCTGGATTCAGCATAGGTTAAGTACAACTGCTGCATTGCACGGGTAATGCCTACATAACATAAGCGTCGCTCTTCTTCTAAGCCATCAGGGTCTTCCAGGGATATTTTGTGAGGAAAGAGACCTTGCTCCATACCCGTTAAAAATACCAAAGGAAACTCAAGCCCCTTGGCGGAGTGCAACGTCATTAGCTGTACACAATCTTCAAATTGATCAGCTTGAGTGTCACCTGCTTCCAGTGCTGCATGGTCTAAGAAGGCAGCTAATGGGCTGGGCTGTTGTTCTGCTCCTTCAATAAAGTAGTCATCCGGGTCAAATGTTTTACAAGCAGACACTAATTCTTCTAAGTTTTCTACCCGAGCACGACCTTTTTCTCCTTTTTCTTTTTGATGAAACTCAATCAAGCCACTCATGGTAATTACTTGATCAGCTAATGCTGCCAAGTCCATTTCATCAGTGGCTGAATCTATATTATTAATGAGCTGTAAAAATCCTGACAACGCGTTTGCTGCTCGTGCTGATATCTGCCGTTGATTAATCACTTGTTCAGCTGCCTGCCATAAGCTAGCGTCATTGGTTTTCGCCGTATTTCGAACAAACTCCAGGGTTTTGTTACCAATACCGCGTGTTGGTAAATTCACTACCCGCTCAAAAGCACCATCATCATTGCGATTTACCAAAAGCCGCAAGTAAGCTAATGCATTTTTTATTTCAGCACGTTCAAAAAATCGTAAGCCACCATATATGCGATAAGGAATACTGCCTCTTAATAAGGCTTCTTCCAAAATACGCGACTGAGCATTTGAGCGATACAATAAAGCAATATCACTATATTTACCCTTGTGGCTTTCTAAATAATTGGAAATACGTTGAGCTATAAAGCGGGCCTCATCAACTTCATTAAACCCAGCATACAGCTGAATTTCATTGCCTTTATCACCTTCTGTCCATAATTCTTTACCCAGTCGACTGGGGTTATGGGCAATTAAAGCATTAGCTGCCTGCAAGATAGTTTTGGTCGATCGATAGTTTTGCTCCAAACGAATAGTCTGGCTATCAGAAAAATCTTTACCAAACTGTCGGATATTTTCGATTTTTGCACCGCGCCAGCCGTATATAGACTGATCATCATCACCCACCACCATCACGGGAATTTGATTCCCAGACAACACCCTTAACCAGGCGTATTGAATAGTATTAGTGTCTTGAAACTCATCTACCAATAAATAGCGGAATCGCTGCTGGTAGTGCTTTAAAATTTCTGGTTTATGCAGCCATATCTCATGGGCTCTCAGTAGCAACTCAGCAAAATCCACCATCCCAGATAAACGACAAGCCTCTTCATAGGCTTGATAAACCTTTAGCATTGTCACTTCAAACGGGTCACCATATGGCTCTATATTTTGTGGCCGGCGTCCTTCATCTTTTTGGTTATTAATGTACCACTGAGCTTGTTTGGGTGGCCACTTGGCTTCATCTAAGTTTAAGCCCTTCATAAGGCGCTTAATTAAACGCAGTTGGTCATCAGCATCTAATATTTGAAAGTTCGCTGGCAGCCCAGCATCTCGCCAGTGCAGCCTCAATAAACGGTGAGCCAAACCATGAAAAGTGCCCACCCACATTCCGCGGGTACTCACCCCCAATAGGGATTCAATTCGACTACGCATTTCTGCTGCCGCTTTATTGGTAAAGGTCACGGCCATAATAGCATGTGGCGAAATACCTTCAGTTTGGATCAGCCAAGCAATACGGTGTACTAATACTCGTGTTTTACCACTACCTGCACCAGCCAACACCAGGCAATTTCCAATAGGTGAAGCAACTACCTCACGCTGAGCAGTATTTAATGAGTCTAAAGTTTGGGATACATCCATAGTGATTTGTAGCCAGGAGTAGTGTGGGCAGAAATTAAACAGCAGCTATCTTGTTTAAGATCATCTAGTTTAGCGGCGAGCAGCCTTAGCTTGCAATGCTGAGCCAGATATTTCAATCAGCCACAGTGTTTTGGGTAGCCATAAAATATTCAGGTTAGACCTACTTAACCTTATTTCCATATAGTTTGTATGCATTTTTTGTAGTATAACTACAAACAGGCCCAGCAAAGATTCACCTCACATGGTTTCTATTCAGCTGTTACAACAAATCCAGCAATGCTACAGTCAACTTCGCCGATCTGAGCAGAAAGTGGCAGATTTTGTACTTCATAACCCTACTCGTGTTATGCATATCAGCATTGCAGACCTAGCAACAGAAGCCGAGATAAGTGAACCTACGGTACTCAGGTTTTGTCGTGCAGTCGGCTGTAGTGGCTTTCAGGATTTCAAATTACAACTGGCACAATGCTTAGCTTCTGGCAGTAGCTTTGGCCAATTTGCCATTAGTCCCGATGACTCTCCTGCTGACTACAAGTCAAAAATAATCGACTCCACCATCAGCACGCTATCAAGTGTTCGCGATAGTTTAGATAACTTAGTTTTAGAACAAGCAATCAATGCTTTATCTGTAGCCAAGCGGGTAGAATTCTATGGGTTTGGCGCCTCTGGTGCTGTAGCCATTGATGCACAACACAAGTTCTTTCGCCTACAGCTATCTGCCGCTGCCTATTCTGATCCCCATATGCAGTCGATGTCTGCTGCAACATTAACCCCTGAAGACTGCGTTATTGCTATATCTCAAACAGGGCGTACTCGGGAGCTAATTCATACAATCCAGCTAGTTAAAAAGCAACAGGCTAAAGTAATTGCCATATGTCCCAAAGAAAGCCCGCTAGCATCACTATGTGACTTTGCATTACACATAGAAGCAATAGAAGATACGGATGTTTACACCCCATTAACCTCAAGAATTGCTCATTTGGTAGTAATTGATATTTTGGCAATGGGTGTTGCTATGTCTCGTGGGCCAGAATTAGCTGCACATTTAAAAACAGTTAAGAATAACTTACGCACACTACGCATCTCCTCAACATAAGCTTGGTATATACAGCCTACCCCGTAGCACACAATAAATAATAACTAGTAAAATATTTTCATTTTAACTGAGTTGGTAATTTGAAAATGTTATTAAAAAGTTGTTAACGGCGGGCTGCTCTGCTGTTACATTGGCCTTAGGAAAAGTTGCTGGATAACAATCCGCATTTTGTGAATAACGGCTCTTTTCTGGGTAGGCGGCAAGTTGCTAAGTTTAAGCGCTTTAAGCTCAAGTCGCTTTTAAACTGTTACACATAAATTTGAAGGCAGTTGGAGTTTAAACTACACCGTTCGATATTTAAATCACGCTAACAATACAAATATAAAAACTTAATAATATTGTCATAAAGCTATTGCATCTTAACCAATTACTAACACCAGAAAGGGATGCGGCACTATGCAAGTACAAGTACCCAACCAAACTAACCAGCCCATTTTCATCTCTTCTACAAACAGCTCAACCAGTAGCAGCAACCGAGAAAAGCCTTCTCAGCGCTCTCTGGAAGCAAGACGCGCCATTGAGGATTACTTTGAGAATAAACGCTTAAACCATTTAATTGGCGATGATTACTGGGAGGATGACTAGTCGACTAAACCAGGGATATATTAGCCTAGCATGAATAATAAAATAAAAGGAGCAACAACCTTCCTCATACAACTTATAGCTACATTGCCCTAAAGCTATGCCACTGGATGGGGAAGGCTATTTTTCTTGAAGAACTCATTAAACACGTTACCTAACTCAGGCACAGATTTTTTGAGCCCGGTAGTGTTGTAACAAATTGGTCATTTCCCCTGCTGATATATAGGTTGCCATTTGCGCTTTATCCAGTGCTGACTCAATGATCGAATATTCTTGAGTAACAGGAGACAATAACCTACATAAGTTGCCCAATACAGGCTGCTTTTCCTTAGCTACAATACCTGACAACTCTTTATGCTGTTTCAGATTTTGTTTTGCAAATAATAAAAGTTCTGCATACACATCTGATGTTATCAACTCTGCATGCTGAAGCCGTAAATAATCCACCACAGCAAAAGGCATACTCAGTTCTACCAACCGTTCCAACTGACATGCTGTTAATGTAAACGTTAACTTTTTATTTTCATAGTGATAACAGCTAGATTGCTCGTTTTCGATGTGACACACTTGTCGACTGCACAAGTCAACGTAAATACAGCCACTAGCAGGCCCCAATAAGCTTGCAAATGCTTGCTTATTGCAAACAGCATTTAGCCCTGCAATCACTCTAGGATCATACAATTTAAAATGCGCCCAGTGGTGATTTGGTAAATTTATTTCTAACGCTGCTTTAAAGTGGCTATAGAGTTGTACATGCTCACAATGACTAATAATAAAGATACCTATAGGTAACTCTGCAGACTGCTGTAACAACCAGTCAAAAAGCCGAGTATTGATGCTCACTTTTATCAAGTACGGCGCCACATCACATAGTTCTTCTTCTGGTGTCCCCCTGAATAACGAATCACATTGAGGGTTGTCTTCTAGCTCCCAAATTCGCTCCGGTAATTCTGGCAAACTGGCTGAGTCTATTATGAAATACAGCCCTGCATGGTTGTGCTTTTCGAGTGCAACCTTGATTTGCTGTCTATACTCGTCAAGCAACATACTCCCTCCTTTGATAGCAGCCTAAGTTCTAATTCACTTAAACCACTTTATCGCCCCGATTATTGTAAAAAGCCATTGCTAGTGGCTAAGTCATAACCTGTTATTGCTCTAGTTATCAAACGCGTTCGTTGACATAAAGTACTCAAGTTCTTGCGACTTGCTACTGATTTAAGTCTTCACAAAATAGATTACAAGAATAATACTACCAGATCATTATCATTAATATTTATAGTATGATCTAAATTTATCCACTTCACAGCTTCAAACAGCAACATCCTAAAAGCCATATAGCTGCTCTAACCCTATATAACAAAAAGTTATTAGTTTTTTTCCAGTACACCTATTTACTTAAAAATGAAGACGACACTAAATGACAATATCAAAACCACTATGACTAAAATAGTTTTTCAGTCATGATATTAAGCAATATTTTTTATGAATGCCGGTCAAATCCGTTGATAACAAAGCTGTAATGACAACTACATTTAACGTAAAAGCAGTACGCAAACTGTTTCCTATTTTACAAACACCAGCCAATTGTCAGCCTTTGGTATACCTTGATAATGCCGCTACTACTCAAAAGCCACTATCTGTCATTCAAGCCATTAGCGATTACTACCAAAACTGTAACGCTAATGTTCATAGGGCATCTCACCACCTCAGTACCAAAGCTACCCTAGGTTTTGAGAAAGCTCGTCAAACAGTCCAACAGTTTATTAATGCATCAACCTCTGACGAAATTATCTGGACTCGTGGAGCTACAGAAGCTATTAATCTAGTTGCTTATAGCTATGGTTATCATTTTATTAAGGCGGGTGATGAAATATTAGTCACTATTCTAGAGCATCACGCTAATATAGTTCCTTGGCAACAATTAGCTAAGGCTACTGGTGCTAAGTTAAAGGTGGTGTCAATTAATACTGCTGGCGAACTAGATCAACAGGACTTTCACAATAAACTGAATAAAAAAACTAAACTGGTTTGTCTTAGCCACATATCCAACGCTATTGGGACAATTAATCCTATTCGCCAGCTTATTAAAGAAGCGCATGATGTGGGTGCATTAGTATTAATTGATGCCGCACAATCAGCTGCTCATACCAAACTTGATGTACAAGCTCTAGACTGTGATTTCTTAGTATTTTCAGGCCATAAACTATACGGCCCGACAGGTATTGGTGTGTTATATGCCAAAAGGGCTTTATTAGACATGATGCCACCCTGGCAAATGGGTGGTGAAATGATTGAGCTGGTTACATTAGAAGACACTCGCTTTAATCGTGTACCCTTCAAATTTGAAGCAGGCACTCCCAATATTGCTGGTGCATTTGGTCTTGCTAGCGCAATAGAGTTTATTAATCAGTTCGACTTACACCAAGTAACACAGCATGAAATCGCATTGGCAAGTTATGCTGAATCACTAATTCAGCACTTACCTGGCATTCGCTTTTATAGCAAGGCAAGCAATAGAATAGGTATTGTTTCCTTTCTTATCGAAGGTCATCATCCCCAGGATATTGGCTTATTACTTGACCAACAGGGTATTGCAGTGAGAGTTGGCCACCACTGCACCATGCCATTAATGCAGCATTTCAATATTAACGGCACTATTCGTGCTTCATTTGCTTTATACAACACGACTCAAGAAGTAGAGTTATTTGCCAGCGCATTAGCTGATATTTGTCAGCCAGCAACGATGGTTCCCAGGCATGTAGAACTAGCAGACAATGAACATAAAAATGTTGAAAACAAGCTGACTAAAAAACTTCTGAGTTTTAACAACTGGGATCAACGCTATCGCCATTTAATGCAGTTGGGTAAACAGCTGCCACCATGGACAGACCAACAGAAAACTGATGACAAGCTGATACCTGGATGTGAAAGCCGAGTTTGGCTGAAGATAACTTACCAAGCTGAGACCAACCAGTTCAACATTACTGCTGACAGTGATGCACGAGTAATGAAGGGCTTGTTAGCTCTATTAATCAATTTTTATGATGGACAGTCCCCCGATTTTATTGAAAGCTATGATATCACCACTGAGTTTTCTCGTATTGGTTTGGATAAGCACCTAAGCCCTTCCCGCAGTAATGGCTTAATCGCAATTATTAATCGAATTAAGCAAGAGGCTAGAGTCATTAATTCGCCTTAATAATCTTACGTAATGCACAGGCTGTTGCAGCAAAACCAAACGAAGCGGTAACCATGGTTGCCGCACCAAACCCGCCACTACAATCTAACCGTACTCCACCTTCCATTACAGATTTTTGTTGGCATACAGAACCATCCGGCTTTGGATAAGTAAGCTGCTCTGTAGAGTAAACACACTCCACACTAAAACGCCGTTTAGGATTTGTCGAAAATCGATACTCTCTGCGTAACAAATTACGCACTTTAGCTAACAGTGGATCATTATAAGTTCTACTCAAATCACCTGTTGTGATTAAGGTTGGGTCAATTTGACCACCTGCCCCTCCAGTCACCACAATGGGTATTTTATGGCGCTTACAATAAGCAATCATGGCTGTTTTAGAACGAACGCTATCTATTGCATCAATAACACAGTCGATATCATCCGTCAGGTAGTCTGCTAAGGTATCTGTGGTAATAAAGTCATCAATAATATTTACCTTACTATGTGGATTGATAGCCTTAATCCGCTCAGCCATCACCTCAACTTTGGGCAAACCAACCGTATTTTGTAAAGCATGTATTTGACGATTGGTATTAGTGATACAAATATCATCCAAGTCAATCAGGGTGATGGTACCTATAGCAGATCTGGCAAGTGCTTCTGCAGCCCAAGACCCCACACCGCCGATACCAACAACAGCAACATGGCTTTTCTTAAAAGCCTCAATTGCATCGCTACCGTATAGCCGGCGCAAACCACCAAAACGCTGCTCAAACTCAGCTTCAGCCATAACAACCTACACTCTACTCACATCTAGATTAGAGCCGCATTATAGAGCTAAACAACTATAAGTGTAGTGGGTGGAATTAGAGAGAATAGTATCTGGGAGGAAGAATAAGGTTGGGGCTACAAATGACTATAAGCAGCCCCATTCAGGATATAAGCTTAACTATTTAGCGATTTCTGCTTTGATTTTATTAATTCGCTCAGAAGTGGCAGGGTGAGAAGAAAGTAAACCACCACCTTCACCAGAGTAGCGTTTCAGCTTCTGGAATGCACTCACAGCTGCATTTGGGTTCAAGCCCCGCTGTTTCATAAAGGCGACGCCATAAACATCAGCTTCTAGCTCATCTGACTGAGAAAACTGAGCATTCACAAACTGCAGCGCAATCTCACCTAGCTGTGATTGTGCTAAATCAGCCACTGTACCACCCGCAGCAGTTATTCCTTCTCTTGCAGAGGCTGCCAGCAATGTTTGCTTGTACTGGTTAAAGGAGTGCTTCAACTTTACATGACCAATTTCGTGACCAATAACTGAAAGTAATTCCTGATCACTCAGAATATCCATCAATCCAGAATAAACCCTCACCGTGCCATCAGGCATTGCAAATGCGTTCATTTCTTTCGACAGATAAACTTTATAGTTTAATTTCAAACCATCGACTTGTTGATACTTACTTACTAAACGATCAAGGCGTTTCGTATACAAACTATTAGCAGGAGCTACTTTAGACTTTTTGTCCATTTCTTGAGCGGAGAGTTTGGCGCTGTTTATGACTTCATTTTCAGAGACTGTTGCAGCGGTCAATACCCCGCCCAGCGCACTCATTCCTGCTTCATTTTCTAATAAATCTGATTTACAGCCAACTAAAGCCAGTGCAATAGCAACAGAAGCTGTCATTGATTTCAGCTTATTCATGCCTCTAACCTCCATCTCAAATCCATATACTGCAAATTTTCCAGTTATAATTTTGTCAAACTATGCTGTTTTCGGTAATGCCCAACATGTCTTATTTGATAAAAATAAAGCAAAACTGCACCCTAATTAAACAGTTTGCTCCAGAAGTCAAATCAGTTTGATACAGTCAACTACCAACAGTATAAGTTTTCCAGTAAATAATAAAGCCGCGAAGTATAGCATAAAGTCTTATATTACTTTAGTGAATTTCTGTGATATGGTTTTATAATCCTCTAATGTATAACTCTTAGACGGCTTAAAATAGGCCACTGCAGCGAACTTATAGTCATTCGCAAATGCTAACAAGTGCTACCGTAGCATTATATTCTTCATAAAAAATCATCAAATAGTGAGCCTTTTGTTTCATCGCATTTAACTAAGTCACTATAAGAATGTGTAACCTTTAAGACAGCTAACTGACTATTAGGTAAGGTTAGTCGATTATAGGCTATTAGCTAAATTACATTACTACTGACATTTCATTCTGGCTTTAATAATATTAATAAGCGTTTGTCAAGATGGTCATTTTTTATAATTTTGCAAGGGATTTAGTATAAAAAATTGACTTGGAATAGTGTTAAATATTGGCTTATATATAATGGGTAACTGAAAGCTTTTTCATACATCTATAAGCGGGAAGTATCGTAGCTAGTTATTGTTTATTAGCGGGAGAATATCTTTACCAACACAGATCATGCTTAATATATTACTGGTGACAGCCTGAATCAGCATGAGCTTAACCAATAAGCTTTGTATTAACTTATAACTTTTTCAATTAATTGTCAGTTTAGGGAAAGCAACCATGAGTATTAAACTGACCCGTCAAATTATGTCGGCTATTTTAACCCAAGCAGAACGCACCTATCCAGCCAAATGCTTTGGGTTCATAGTTGGAAAAAAAGAAGGAGGGATTGCTACAGGAAGCTACTACATTGCATGTGATGAGATGGATTATATAAAAAAATATCCAGTGTCACTAACTGACTCTCATACCTATAATTCAATTAAAAACAAAGCAGGGGCAGAAGGGCTAACCATTGTGAGTATGGTTCATACACACCCAGATTTTACTGATGAGCCCTCACAACTAGACTGTTTATATGATTGCCCAGGAATAACTCATATTATTATTTCACTGTCTCATGGTAAAACTGTTAGCTGTCATGCCTGGCAATTAACAACTGATAAACAAAATTTCATACAAGAACAAATTGTTCAATAGTTAAGCCAAACTATCTACTTATAGTTGCTCAGAAGTTATTTTCTTAGTCTTTAGCGAATATCTAAAAGCTTTTTTAAACTGTCAATAACTCAGAAACACTCAAGAAATACCTGTAACATTTTTGAGTGTTACTTATATTTAGGTTTATATAAAAATGACTTCTGTCAATCATATTAATGGCAACAACTTACGAAGCGCAAGACTGATCAATCAGCTTAATTTATATGAGCTATCAGAGCTATTAGGCATTTCAGTATCTACTTTGGTTAAAATGGAAGCAGGTATTAGCCAACCCAACAACATACTAATTAAACAGTTGTGTTGTCGACTAGGTATTTTGCCTCCATTTTTAACCGGTTCCAGTCGCTATACTATCCATGAAGATGCTATATTTTATGTCCCTATCACTACACCAAAAAGTCAGGCTACATCAAATAACTCAACCTTGTTTCAAGCAACTGCCTACTTGAGTTTATATTATGAACTTATTCGAGTTTTAAAAACCCAATTCAGGTTTCCTAATAACTTCCCTAAAATATATGACGCTGATATAGCTTCAGATACAAATATTGAACAATTAGCAGATTCTTGCCGATTCCATTGGGGGCTGGGCTTTTCTCCTATTGAAAATATAACTACTCTCATCGAAAGATCAGGAGGTATCGTCACTTCCTTTCCTAATCTTTACTCCAGCATTGACTCCATGTCTATTACCTATCCTCACCCGATCATTATCATCAACCATAAAAAAACGGCTTATCAAGTTCGATTTGATATTGCAATGCATTGCGGTGCAATTGTTAGCAACTTTTTTTTCACCAGCAAAAATATATCTGCGACTAAGCAAGATTTAGAAAATTTCGCACTTGCTTTACTTATGCCTGCGTGTAGTTTTCGTAATGAATTTGTACGTAGTAAACCAATTATTTACTGGCCTGAAATTGAATCATTGCAACAACGCTGGGGAGTGAGTAAGGAAGCCGTTATCTATAGAGCATTTCAACTTAAATTAATTAGCATTAAACAACTTAAGTTCAGTTTAGCTAAATTGAGAACCAATGCATCTATTCATTTTAATAATTGCAAAACAAAAAAAGAGCAGCCCCATTTTATTTCTAATCAAATCCAACAGTTGAACAAAACCCAAGCTCTTAGCACTGAAGTTATTGCTCAGCACCTGGCCGTTAAAAAGTTGTTACTTACAAATCTTTTTATTGAGTTTAAAAACGCCCTCAATAAATCAGCAGCTTCCTCGCCTAAAAAACATAATGTATTTTCTATTAATTACACACGCAAAAGCACTGACCTACCCTCCCGATTATAAGTTAAAGGTTTTACAGATAAACAATCATACAATATCTCTGATAACAACATAAAATATATACCGTACCTATTGATTTATCTATCAATTTGCTTTCTTATAGTCTTGTTTTTATAGCAAAACTATCATAGCACCAATACGCAACTGGCCAGCTCAATACGTCCCTTATTGCTAACATAGCTTTATCTTAAAACATGTTTGGGTAGAACCAGGGACATATTAACAAAATACATGGAGAGTTCTAATTGTGACTAATTTCTTACAGCGTCGTTTATTACTGTATCAACTAACATTGCTTATAGCACCAGCGGCTTATACTGCAAGTTCTGATACTGTCATTTATCCTGGAGAAGCCTATATTCAATCTGCCAACTACAGTGGTACTGGTTGTCCAGTCGGTTCAACTAATTTTATTTTTCATGAGGAAGCAAACGAATTTAGTGTAAATTTTAAGCACTTCAAGGTAAGTAGTGATGCTAATTATAATACCAGTTATTGTCAGTTAAAACTTACCATTGTCGCACCTCCTGGAGTTGCTTATCGGCTGAACTCATTAACATATAAAGGTCGTGCTAGATTAGACCAGTCCGGCATGGCAACTATAGCTAACAACAGTCGTTTACAAGGCATAACTCCTGCCAATAAATCCACCCAATATGTATATGGCTCTGTAAATAAAACAGCTGAGCAATATTTCCAGCAAACTGCACTAGCAGGCCAACCTCAAAACTGGTCAACATGCAGCAGACATACTCCTTTAGAAATTAAAACTGAAGTAAACCTTAGTAGTAAAGACCTGCAAAGCGCAATTACCATAAGCTCAATCAACGTGAAAATTTTATTTTCTCGTAAAAAATGCACTAATAGACTAAGCGCTAAGAGTATATAAGAACTTGCTACACTGCCCCCTATTTGCCTTAGGTGTAAAAAAACAGATGAGCGAAGGGTAATATTCACTTACAAATAAACTTTATTATATGTTGGTCTAAGTCTTCTACAAAGGCACCATAATAAGTTTGCTCATATATCAGTCGCTTTCCAGGCTCAGCCTGAGAAAAACCTCCATTAGCCATCGCAAGTTGATAACACTGATCAACCAGTTGCCTGTTGTTAAGTTGAAATGCCAACTGAACGGCAGGTATTGTTTTTGCTCCTCCCATTAACCACAGTCTGGGTTTATTATCTCCAATGGCCACCCACCCTTGTACCTCTGCAACCACCTTATATCCAAGAGGGGCTAAAATAGTTTTATAGAACTCTTTACTGGCCATGTAGTCCGTTACATAAATACCAATATGATCAAGCATGTTTGTAGTCTATAGTGATAAATATTGTTTTCATCTTGTCATTTAATTATGTCAAGTATTTTTAACCTATCCAAGAAGTCTTGGTAAGACTAAATAGAAGTAGCTTGATTTGAACTTTTATCATTAAAGAATTTACATTTCATCTAATGTCAAAGCTTATGGATACACTAGACCTATGTAAATAAAACGTAAAGATCGCTAACCACTGTTTAGGCTATGGTAAAATGACAACAGAATGACTATAGAGAAATATTCATGTCATATCGTTTGTTACTTGTTGAAGACGATCAAGAGCTTGCAGAACTGCTTATTGACTACCTTGAACTGGAGTCTTTTACCATTACTTGGGAGACTCGAGGTGATAAAGGCCTTAATGTCGCACTCACTGAAAACTTTGATGTTATTATTCTTGATATCATGTTACCAGGCATTAATGGCGTTGAGTTTTTAAAAGAATTTCGTCAACAACGTCTTACTCCTGTAATAATGCTTACAGCCCGAGGAGAAGAGTTAGATCGAATCCTCGGCTTTGAGCTAGGTGCAGATGACTATCTTCCCAAACCCTGCAGTCCAAGAGAGTTAGTAGCCAGAATTAAAGCGGTTATTCGACGTGTAGTGATGGATCAACAAACCACAAAGTCTATTCGCTCTAGCAATGTGGTAATGGTTGGACCACTATATCTTAACCTTTCTAGTCATGAGGCTACTGTATCAGGTCAACCGCTGAACTTAACAGGTACAGAGTTTGAGGTTCTCTCACTACTAATGCAACATACTGGCGAAGTAGTGAGTAAAGAAACATTATCCCTACAGGCGCTGGGTAAACAGCTCTCGCTATATGACCGTAGCATTGATATGCATGTCAGCAATCTCCGTAAGAAAATCGCTGATGTATATGACAATCCAAGCTTAATTAAAACAATCAGGGGAAAAGGCTACCTGCTTAAACAGTTTTAGTTTAGCCTTAGTGTATGTTTAAGCAAATTTTCTGGAAAGTTCTACTTGTTTTTTGGGCTGCTTTAATAATTATTGCAGTATTGTCTTCATGGATTACAAGAGAAATTGTTGAAAGTGAACTAGGACTACACGAAAAATATATACAAGATAAAAAGAACTCAGCAGAAGCCGTTACTGTTTTCGAAGCCCACGGAAGAAAAGCTTTAGCTAATTGGGTAAAACAACTCAATGAAGAAACAGGACTCAGAGCCTTTTTAATCACACCATCAGGTACATCGGCTACAACAACGCCTCTACCAAGATCTATAAAGCGCTTTCTACATAAACGATATTATTTACCTCCATGGGCAGAACCAACAGAGGTGTCTACTAAACAAGGAGATTATTTATATTTCAGTCTTGGGCCAAGCTTTCCTCCCCCTCCTAAACATCGACAGGATATTCTTTGGTGGAGCAGAGCCATTACCAGTTTATTTGTCTTATTTATTGTTTCCATATTCTTTTCCAAACACCTGGTAAACCCACTTAAAGAATTAACTAATATTTCTCAAAGCCTAGCAAAAGGTGATCTTGCCAAAAGAGTTAATCCTAAAATAGAACATAGGCTTGATGAAATAGGTATCTTGGCTCGGGAGTTCAATCATATGGCTGAAAAAATTCAGCAAAATCATGACAACCTACAACAGCTATTTCATAGTATTTCCCATGAGTTGAAAACTCCTTTAGCTAGGCAGCGGGTTGCTATTGAGTTAATAGCCAAAAAAGGTGCTGAACCCAGGTTGCTTGAAAAAATGAATCGACAAATCAAGTTATTAGATAGCTTAATTGATGAACTAATAACAATTACTAAATTACAAGAACCAACTGTAGAGCTATTAAAAGAAGAAATAAAACTACCCGCAATTATTCAAGAAGTAATCGAAGACAATACTTTAGAAGCAGACTTGAAGAGTATCAAGTTAAACCTGGCAAATGACATTAATAATAGCACTAAAGGTGATAGAAGACTGCTGTATCGATCTATTGATAATATCGTACGCAATGCTATTAAATATTCTCCTGAAAACACTACAGTTTGTATTAGTTGTAACGAAAAAGATAACTACTACAATATTAACATTATTGATCAAGGCCCAGGAGTACCTGACATGACACTAAGCAAACTGGTTGACCCATTTTACCGAGTAGATAGCGCCCGAGCTAGAAACACTGGTGGACATGGCCTGGGTCTCGCTATTGCCAACAGCATTATTCAAGCACATCAAGGTGAGCTACAATTTCAAAATATTACTAACGGCGGCTTAAAAGCTTCTATCAAGCTGCCATTGACTCACCCTTAAGTGAAAGTATTCCTATTTGTTTTCCTAGCTATAATTACAACTACGTTTTTATTCTTGCCATATAATAAACATCCACATATTCGCCATTACGAAAAGCAAAGGCCTTAGCGACGCCTTCTTTTGCAAAACCATATTTTTCATATAAAGCAACTGCAGCTTTATTATCAGTGTAAACTGTTAACTCAAGGCGCTTTAGTGCTAGCCAGTTCTCGGCTAAATCGATTGCAGCGCCAAGCAGTTTGGAACCAACACCTTTACTTTGATAACTTTCATCAACGGCCATTCCCAAACTCGCTACGTGCTTTCTTCGAATATTATCAGCAATCGCTAAGTGCATGTGTGCAACCACTTTTTCTTCAACAGCAGCTACGAGACAATACACATTATCAGGTGTTTGTGATAATCGTTTAAGCCAACGATCAAGTGATGGGTAGGGTAACTGTAAGGTACCTGAGTAATTTGACAGCTGCTCCATAAAAGCTTTAATAGCCGGAATATCACTACTTTCTCTATGTCTTATTAAAATATCCATTACTTTATTTCTATATTTATTAGAATGATATTAACAATCTCCAATCTACCGTCAATTGATGAGTTTTTATAGTACGCACTTTCACCTACCCTTTATACTAATAAGGTGTCAACAGTTTTCTAAAGCCATGGGCCAAAATAATCATCATGAAAACAACATTTCTTAACATGCTTTATAAAAAGGGTATCTTTATTTGCTTTTAAAGATAAATCCGGAATTTTTCCAAACACAAAAAACCCCCAACACATTGTGCTGAGGGTTTTTAAAATAAGGCGCTTGACGATGACCTACTCTCACATGGGGAGACCCCACACTACCATCGGCGCGGAGCGGTTTCACTACTGAGTTCGGGATGGATTCAGGTGGTTCACACTCGCTATAGTCGTCAAGCAAAACTGGAATTTGGAACTGTTTTGCGTTGGTTTTCGTAATTTGAATTCTGCGTTGTACTTTTTTGGTGATACTCTTTAGCTTATTTTTAAGCTTTGCGTTCGATGTATTATTTCGTTGTGCTTGTCTATTTCGCTTTGGATTTGTACTCAAATCACTTTGGCGTTATATGGTCAAGCCTCACGAGCAATTAGTACGGGTTAGCTCAATGCCTCACAGCACTTACACACCCCGCCTATCAACGTCTTAGTCTTAAACGGCTCTTTAGAAGGCTCAAGGCCTAAGGGAAGTCTCATCTTGAAGGGGGCTTCCCGCTTAGATGCTTTCAGCGGTTATCCCGTCCGAACTTAGCTACCGGGCAATGCGTCTGGCGACACAACCCGAACACCAGTGGTTCGTCCACTCCGGTCCTCTCGTACTAGGAGCAGCTCTCCTCAAACTTCCAACGTCCACGGCAGATAGGGACCGAACTGTCTCACGACGTTCTAAACCCAGCTCGCGTACCACTTTAAATGGCGAACAGCCATACCCTTGGGACCGGCTTCAGCCCCAGGATGTGATGAGCCGACATCGAGGTGCCAAACACCGCCGTCGATGTGAACTCTTGGGCGGTATCAGCCTGTTATCCCCGGAGTACCTTTTATCCGTTGAGCGATGGCCCTTCCATACAGAACCACCGGATCACTAAGACCTACTTTCGTACCTGCTCGACATGTACGTCTCGCAGTCAAGCGCGCTTATACCTTTACACTAACCGCATGATGTCCGACCATGCTTAGCGCACCTTCGTGCTCCTCCGTTACTCTTTGGGAGGAGACCGCCCCAGTCAAACTACCCACCACACACTGTCCTCGATCCCGATCAGGGACCAGAGTTAGAACCTCAAACATACCAGGCTGGTATTTCAAGATTGGCTCCACGATAACTAGCGTTACCGCTTCAAAGCCTCCCAGCTATCCTACACAAGTAGGCTCAAAGTCCAGTGTGAAGCTGTAGTAAAGGTTCACGGGGTCTTTCCGTCTAGCCGCGGATACACTGCATCTTCACAGCGATTTCAATTTCACTGAGTCTCGGGTGGAGACAGCGTGGCCATCGTTACGCCATTCGTGCAGGTCGGAACTTACCCGACAAGGAATTTCGCTACCTTAGGACCGTTATAGTTACGGCCGCCGTTTACCGGGGCTTCGATCAAGAGCTTCGCCGAAGCTAACCCCATCAATTAACCTTCCGGCACCGGGCAGGCGTCACACCCTATACGTCCACTTACGTGTTTGCAGAGTGCTGTGTTTTTAATAAACAGTCGCAGCCACCTGGTATCTTCGACCGGCTCCAGCTCCATTCGCAAGGAATTTCACCAGCTCCGGCGCACCTTCTCCCGAAGTTACGGTGCCATTTTGCCTAGTTCCTTCACCCGAGTTCTCTCAAGCGCCTTGGTATTCTCTACCTGACCACCTGTGTCGGTTTGGGGTACGGTTAATAATGACCTGAAGCTTAGAAGCTTTTCCTGGAAGCATGGCATCAATTACTTCCTCATCCGAAGATGAGTTCGATATCGGCTCTCAGTATTAGCACCCCGGATTTGCCTAAGATGCCTACCTACAACCTTAAACCTGGACAACCATCGCCAGGCCAACCTAGCCTTCTCCGTCCCTTCATCGCAGTCATTATTAGTACAGGAATATTAACCTGTTTCCCATCGACTACCACTTTCGTGCTCGCCTTAGGGGCCGACTCACCCTGCGCCGATTAGCGTTGCGCAGGAAACCTTGGTCTTCCGGCGAGGGAGCTTCTCACTCCCTTTATCGTTACTCATGTCAGCATTCGCACTTCTGATACCTCCAGCAGACCTCCCGATCTACCTTCGCAGGCGTACAGAACGCTCCTCTACCACCCTAACCTAAGTTAGGATCCGTAGCTTCGGTGTCTAGTTTGAGCCCCGTTACATCTTCCGCGCGAGCCGACTCGACCAGTGAGCTATTACGCTTTCTTTAAAGGGTGGCTGCTTCTAAGCCAACCTCCTGGCTGTCTGGGCCTTCTCACATCGTTTCCCACTTAACTAGAACTTTGGGACCTTAGCTGACGGTCTGGGTTGTTTCCCTTTCCACGACGGACGTTAGCACCCGCCGTGTGTCTCCCGTGATTGCACTCATGGGTATTCGGAGTTTGCATCGGGTTGGTAAGTCGGGATGACCCCCTAGCCGAAACAGTGCTCTACCCCCCATGGTGAGACACGAGGCGCTACCTAAATAGCTTTCGAGGAGAACCAGCTATCTCCGGGCTTGATTAGCCTTTCACTCCGATCCACAAGTCATCCCCTGGCTTTTCAACGACAGTGGGTTCGGGCCTCCAGTCAGTGTTACCTAACCTTCACCCTGCTCATGGATAGATCGCCCGGTTTCGGGTCTATTCCCAGCGACTGTTCGCCCTATTAAGACTCGGTTTCCCTACGCCTCCCCTATTCGGTTAAGCTTGCCACTGAAAATAAGTCGCTGACCCATTATACAAAAGGTACGCAGTCACATGCCGAAGCATGCTCCCACTGCTTGTACGCATACGGTTTCAGGTTCTATTTCACTCCCCTCAACGGGGTTCTTTTCGCCTTTCCCTCACGGTACTGGTTCACTATCGGTCAGCTGGGAGTATTTAGCCTTGGAGGATGGTCCCCCCATTTTCAGTCAAGATATCACGTGTCCCGACCTACTCGATTTCACTTAAAATGGCCTTTCGTGTACGGGGCTATCACCCTGTATCGCGGAACTTTCCAGATCCTTCCACTAAACCATAACAAGCTTAAGGGCTAGTCCGCTTTCGATCGCCTCTACTCACGGAATCTCGGTTGATTTCTTTTCCTCCGGGTACTTAGATGTTTCAGTTCCCCGGGTTCGCCTCATACACCTATGAATTCAGTGCATGATAACCACCTAAGTGGTTGGGTTTCCCCATTCGGACATCGACGGATCACAGTTCGTTTGCCAACTCCCCGTCGCTTTTCGCAGGCTCCTACGTCCTTCATCGCCTCCAGCTGCCAAGGCATCCACCGTATGCGCTTAATCACTTGACCATATAACCCAAAATAATCTGAGTCACACTTACAAACAATTACAACGATATTTTACGCCGAACGCTTGAGTATCACATTTCTGTATACTCAGCAGTTATTTTCAAATTACTACAGTTCCAAATTGTTAAAGAGCAAGTGGCTTAAAAAAAGCCATGGATAAAAAGTAACTTCCTAACCTTTTATCGATGACTTCTTGTTCCCTATCGTATTCCCAGTCGCTTGTTGGTGGAGCCATGCGGGATCGAACCGCAGACCTCCTGCGTGCAAAGCAGGCGCTCTCCCAGCTGAGCTATGGCCCCATACTTGGTGGGTCTGGCTGGACTTGAACCAGCGACCTCACCCTTATCAGGGGTGCGCTCTAACCAGCTGAGCTACAGACCCAAATCTTCCGGGTCAGCGACCCAATAGGGTTTTAACCTTTCAATCAGACAATTCATGTGGACTCTTAACTGCAATGACGAGCTTCGTTTAAGGAGGTGATCCAACCCCAGGTTCCCCTAGGGTTACCTTGTTACGACTTCACCCCAGTCATGAATCACACCGTGGTAACCGTCCTCCCGAAGGTTAGACTAGCTACTTCTGGTGCAACCCACTCCCATGGTGTGACGGGCGGTGTGTACAAGGCCCGGGAACGTATTCACCGTGACATTCTGATTCACGATTACTAGCGATTCCGACTTCATGGAGTCGAGTTGCAGACTCCAATCCGGACTACGAGACGTTTTATGAGATTAGCTCCACCTCGCGGCTTGGCAACCCTCTGTACGCCCCATTGTAGCACGTGTGTAGCCCTGGCCGTAAGGGCCATGATGACTTGACGTCGTCCCCACCTTCCTCCGGTTTGTCACCGGCAGTCTCCTTAGAGTGCCCACCATCACGTGCTGGTAACTAAGGACAAGGGTTGCGCTCGTTACGGGACTTAACCCAACATCTCACGACACGAGCTGACGACAGCCATGCAGCACCTGTCTCTGCGTTCCCGAAGGCACCAATCTATCTCTAGAAAGTTCGCAGGATGTCAAGGCCAGGTAAGGTTCTTCGCGTTGCTTCGAATTAAACCACATGCTCCACCGCTTGTGCGGGCCCCCGTCAATTCATTTGAGTTTTAACCTTGCGGCCGTACTCCCCAGGCGGAACACTTATCGCGTTAGCTTCGCCACCAAGCGATCAAGTCGCCCAACGGCTAGTGTTCATCGTTTACGGCGTGGACTACCAGGGTATCTAATCCTGTTTGCTCCCCACGCTTTCGTGCCTCAGTGTCAGTATCAGTCCAGGCAGTCGCCTTCGCCACTGGTGTTCCTTCCTATATCTACGCATTTCACCGCTACACAGGAAATTCCACTACCCTCTACCGTACTCTAGCCTAACAGTTCCAGATGCAATTCCCAGGTTGAGCCCGGGGCTTTCACATCTGGCTTATCAAGCCACCTACGCACGCTTTACGCCCAGTAATTCCGATTAACGCTCGCACCCTCCGTATTACCGCGGCTGCTGGCACGGAGTTAGCCGGTGCTTCTTCTGCGAGTAACGTCACAGATGCAAGGTATTAACTTACACCCTTTCCTCCTCGCTGAAAGTGCTTTACAACCCTAGAGCCTTCTTCACACACGCGGCATGGCTGCATCAGGCTTGCGCCCATTGTGCAATATTCCCCACTGCTGCCTCCCGTAGGAGTCTGGGCCGTGTCTCAGTCCCAGTGTGGCTGATCATCCTCTCAGACCAGCTACGGATCGTCGCCTTGGTAAGCCTTTACCTTACCAACTAGCTAATCCGACGCAGGCTCATCTGATAGCAAGAGCTTATAAATAGAGGCCCTCTTTCCCCCTTAAGGCGTATGCGGTATTAATCCGGATTTCTCCGGGCTATCCCCCACTACCAGGTAGATTCCTACGCGTTACGCACCCGTCCGCCGCTCGACAGCGGGAGCAAGCTCCCCTGTTTCCGCTCGACTTGCATGTGTTAGGCCTGCCGCCAGCGTTCAATCTGAGCCATGATCAAACTCTTCAGTTTAAATCAGGTTGTCTTGCTTAAAGTGCAAAACGAAACTTGGCTCATCGCGTTATCTAAATCTCAAATATATTGACTTTTAGCGCAATGATAATTTTTGTCTCATCATTACAGCTAAAGCCCACATGAATTGTCTGATTAATTTGTTAAAGAACTTGTTAGCTGCGCTTGGCTCGCTAACTGAGGGCGCTCATTCTATCGTTTAACCTTTTAAAGTCAAGCGATTTTTTTCGCCCTTCCTGAAGATGTTTTTGAAAAGTTTTTTCAGCGTTACCTCGGTTCGAAAACCTCCGGCAGCTGCTGTCTTTTCTGCTCATCTCCAGTCAGTGGCGGCGCATTCTACGCACTTTAAATTTTAAGTCAATACTTTTTCGAAACAAAACAAATATCGACTATTTTATAAACAAAAAGCCGTTTATCTAATATAAATAAACGGCTTTTGATTGCTAATTTGTATACTTCTTACCCTATCAAGGTTTTAGACCACTCATGTGTTCTATTGCCAAACTGATTTCTTCATCAGAACAATCCGCACAATTACCTTTAGGCGGCATACTACCTTTTCCATTAATAGCACTCTTTACTAGCTCTTCAAATGAACCGAGACCATCCAATCTTGCCTGCCATGTACCCGTATCACCTACTTTAGGCGCATCCAATAACCCCGTACCATGACAAGTATTACAGAACAACCCTACGACATCTTCACCTGAGCGAGGACCAGAGCTTGAGCTTGCCACAGCACCAGCATTTTTCGCACACTCTTCACCTTCTATACATACCTTGCCAATTGGCTTGATTCGTTCTGCAATTTGTTCATCTTTGGTCGCAGCATGGGATGATGTAATCGCCAGCAGGCTCATTAAAACAGTAGAGTATATTGCTTTGGCAGTTCTTTTATTGCGTTGGTGAGCCACTTAGTTGTCCTCATAATTCAGCCATCACACAGCCCGGCTAGTACTGTTTTTTAGGTCCGGGGTCAAATGCTGGACGATTATAGACCAAAACCCACTAAGCCTAAACAGTCGTGTCTTGATTTCACTGATATAGATCAGCAGCAAGATAGTTACAAACCTGAGATTCGGGCTAGACTAAGCTATCAATGGCAGGTAATATAGCCGCCGCATTTCAAAGTAACGCGCCCTTAGCTCAGCTGGATAGAGCGTTGCCCTCCGGAGGCAAAGGCCAGAGGTTCGAATCCTCTAGGGCGCGCCATTAAAAATCAAGTACTTATCCCTTTATACAGCTTCATGAAATTATCGAGTGTCACGCTAGTGTCACGCAATTTCTCAAAGTACCTATCAATAGCAGTGACACAAGCCGTTAAATAATTGGGGTCATAAGGCGCATACACTTCAGTTGTCGAGTACTGTTCCATTCTATGTCCAAGCTGAGCTGCAACTTCCCATGGCGGTACAGACTGAGACCGTAACCAACGGCTCATTGTATGCCTAAACGAGTAACCAGTAACCTTCCCTTCTAAACCCGAATGTTTAACTGCCGTAGTAAATGATGATTTTAAGCTCTTAAACTGCTCTTTTTTGCCTGTAACAACATTGCATTGTTTCATGTGCCTTGTAGCTTCATGAATAAACTCGGGCATTTTTACTGTTGGCCGATACTTAGTTGTCTGCTGTCTTCCTTTTGGATTTAATTGAATTAGCCTGTAATCATGATCAATCTGAGAACTATGAAGCTCTAGAACTGCTGCAGGTCTTGCAAGCGTTCCCATTAATAGCATGCAGTACCTGATAAGGTAATCTACATCCATCACATCAAATAACTGGGCAACTTCTGCAATACTTAAAGGCCGCCCCATTTCAACATTACTGTGAATAGGAACAGATATTGTCAGCATATTAACAGGATGCTCGATATACTCATTTTTATAACAAAAATTAACTGCAGCCCGCAGGGTATTAAAAATACGTTTAATGTAACCTATCGAACATCCTTGCTCTTCTAAAAAATCTTTAAATTTTCTTTGTTCCCTAATACTCATATCTGACAACACAGAGTCTTTCCAGTAGCTTAATATTTTCTCACAATGAGTCTTGGCTGCCTTATGACTAGCAACCTTTTTCCCATGCTCTGTGTAGTACAGTGTTAATGCCTTAGCCAATGTAATGGATTCTTTTGGTACTTTTACAGGAGTTTGCTCTTGAACAAAAAACTCCGCTAATCGTCGCTTTGCTTCTTGAAGATCGCTAGTGCGGAGTGATACTCGTTCTGTCTGATGTGTTCTTTTGTTATACCCGCATCGGTACCATGTATTCCACCCTTCTCGTTGCGCAAGAAACCACTTTCCAACTTGGTATCTTTTCCTTGGTTCTCTCCAGGGCATACTGTTTGCCTCACTAAAAATTCACAAAGTTGCCATCCCCAGAAACGATGCCTACCTCTTTCTGAGATTTTGACATAACCTATTTGACCAGTGTTTTTTAACGCTTCAAGCGTATTTCGAGGAATATTTAATTTTTTAATAACTTGCGGTGCAGAGTAATGTCCAAACAGTTCAATACCCAAAGCTTTTGCAATACTTTCATAGTTATTAGCGTCTTTAAAATTTGGGTCGTTCTCCATAAAAACACCTTCATTTATTAAGTCATGACTCCAATATATGATTGATTTCTATGAAACCTTGTTTCAACCTCATCACGCTCGATTTTCATGTGTTTAGGGGCGCTTATACTAAGCTTTGCCTGGCCCATAGATTTAGATAAACTCTCCCTATTACTAGGGTATGAATAAACAGTTATTTCATGATCAAGTTTAAGGGGGTGTCCAAACTCAACCTCTTTGATACTAATATGCCTACGGTGAATAGTGGTGAGCGTAACACCACCCACCGTCCTTGCTCGCAGTATCAGTCGATAATCACCAATCTTTAGCGACTCACCGACTCGGCGCATTAACGTCAACATTACCTTACCTCTATATGAATTAAATACGGTACACCTTTAAACTGGCCGGGCAGGGATTGATTACTAGCATTAAATCCAGCTTTTAAGCATTGGTATTGCTTCTCGCTTATCCTTATATAAGCGGGTGGCTCACCCTTGCCAGTTTCAAAATAATCAATAAATTTATATATTTGTTTAACTAGCTTCTGAGTCTTTGAATTTAGTAGCTCAATATTGAATCCATCATCTACCATCATATTAATAATTATTTGGTTGGCTATACCTGCCGATTGATCGAGTACAAACTCAGCAATTGCTATATCAATTTCATCGGCATCTTTAGGGTGATGTTTGAATACCCTGGCTCTTGGCTTCCATGGTTGCAAATCTTGCCGATCATTTATCATGTGAATATCCATATTATTTATTTTTCAGCTTTTAACCTTGCTAATCGATGCTGCAAAATCACTTCAATAACAGCAGCCACCTCGCTTGCTTCGCCACTATCAACCTGTATAGAGCCGTAGTTCGTTTGAATGGAAAACCCTTGTTTCATATCAGGTACTTGATTTGCTAAAGAATATCCAACTCTATTTACTTCACTTTTCTTATCGGCTTTCTGCTTAGCTTTCATTGCTAGTTGTTGAATAATGCTCATAAATAAATCCTTTATTTATTGTCTAAATCTATTAGGCGGCTTTACTTTGATTCTCTTCCAGCCATTTGGTTGCAGCCCACTGGGCACAAGATGTAACCCATGAAACACGCCTGGCTGCAATCAAAAATCCTCCATCAAACCACTCAGGGTCTATGGCATCCCAGTTCGTATCACGAATAATTTGGTAAAGTTCATGCTCATCTGGCGTATAATCGTGATCTCTTAAATGATCAATCATGTTATAGATAATTTCTAAGTTTTCTTCGCTAATTTCTATTTGATTTAACCACTCGGGATACTCTTCGTTTTCAATGTATTCATCAGGCAAGTAAAGTTTTTCTACGACATCTAACCATAGAAATTCGATAGCTAGCTGTAGCTTTTCTGGTTTGCTTTCATCAATTTCTGAAGGAGGTATAAGCTCTTCAGGAAAATCTTTGCTATTAATTTTTTCTAGCTCTAATAGGTCGTAAATCAGATTATACATATGCTCTGCTAATGCGTAATTATTTACCTCTTTTTGGTTTCTATATGCATCATCTAGTTTTTCAAACCCATAGTTCGAACAACCGTAACCCGCTAAGAAGTTTAGCCCTCGACCAACTGTATACAAAACTTCTCCAATATCGCCACTAACAGTAATGCAGGTTGGAGCTAATATAATGTCAAAGCCGTTGATCCATGTGTTAGGTTGTTGGCATCGGTAAATCTGGGCATGCTCAGTATTAACAAGTTTAGTAACTTGATGCTTCGAAAAATCACGCTTTATCTGCTTTTCAATTTCATTAGTGCGCACTGCAGGTGGTTGAAGCCTCATAATATCCCCTTTTTTAAACAATAAGATGCCGTGGCTCAAAATTGAGCATTAGAAAAATATTTATTAATTAGCTTAAAAAGTTGCTGGTTCTACAAATAACTTATGCAAGGTTTTATCAAGCAAGTACCTCATACGACAACGTAAACTATCATGGACTGCTAATTTAGCTTGATACTCCTCTGTTATTTTATCCCACATCAAATCGGCTTCTGTTTTTCTTCTCCTTAGTTGCTGACTATGAATTATTTCATTCTGAGATAATCGGGTAACCATAGATTTCATGCTGCCACCTTTGAATTGTTTTCGATCCCGCCACATGCTGTTATTGCATGATTAACTATTTCACTGATTGTTTGTCGAATAATATAAGTGTCAACAATTATCTGATGTGTTTGGTCATTGATTTCAGCAGGTGTATGCTCTGTAATAAACTGATCCTTATGTTGAATCTTCTTTACTCTCAACTGATTATCCAGCACAAAGCTATAGTTTTCGTTATACAGAGATATTTCCTTTACAACTCTATCTTCACTGAGCTTGATAATATCGGCGTCATACAAATCTTGTTTACGACAAGTAATCGAGCCAAACTCATCTTTTAATACACAGTAGTTACACGTTTCATAAGAGGTATCTGTGCTATGACCTTCAAATAACCAAGTTTTCATTACATCACTTAATGGGTGTTTAACAGTAATCAGCGATGAACTAAGGCCAATAACCTCTCTTAAAAGCCCAATAATTGATTCACAATGTGACGGCTTAACACTATCAATAACCAGCCAATTATTTTCAGCATCAACATATACGTCAGTGTAGGTAGTTGTCGAAAATGCCTGTGGCATTAATTCCGATCTAATCCGCTCTTTAATCTGGAAAATCTCTTTTTTGGAAGGCGTCTTGTCTTGTTGTGCTTCAAATTCTTCTTTAGCTTCATATACCAGTTGACTAATCGTTGAAGCCGGTATTTTCTTTTCATCATGTCGAACACGAAATAAAGCAAAGCGATCACCAGGAATAACTAAACTATCCCCATCAATAGCCACAAACCCTAAACTAAACTCTTGCAGTTTACCGCAAGGTTTAAACTCAGCATCACGCAAACCACCAATTAACTGCTCTACAATATAATCAGCATTAGTTTTTAGGCGATATACAGTTGCGTTTTTAAACATAGCTCGTCTCCTTTTATATTATTGTCTAACGGCAAATACTCTGGTCGTCTTCCAGTCCGTTGTACTATGCGGACTTGTCTGGGTTTATCAGGGTTATCATTCACTACCAAAGGCACGCTATTCACAACAAATACAGCCATTAACATCATCACCATGGGTGAAACATTAAGTGTGATGATTTTTAGCCGTATTAACTCGGCTACCAGGTGCGCTCGATTAGCAGTTTTAAGCTTGTAATGTACGTTTTTTATTCTGTTGCTAACGGTGCCAGGCTCTACACCTTGTTCGCGGGCTATAACTTTGTCCGTCTTGCCAGACAATAAGCCTAAGCAATATTTGGTTTCACGCGGTGCAAGGTGCGGATTGTCTAAATACGCTTGCCAGTGTCCATCTGTAGTTATTGTGCTGTCCATAGCCTTTCCTCATTCTTTACACTATTAGTATCAAACTAACAAAGATTAGTGTCAAGCGAAAAACTAACAAAGTTAAATTTAAGTTTGGAGACAGTTTCTTTAGACTTAAAATAGGGGTCGGTTTGTGGAGGTGGACTAGATGGGTAAGGTTAGTTATCAGCGTAATTGAGCGTTACGTACTAATGCTTCAAGGATTTGAATATCCTCTTTGGTAAGTTTCCCCATTAGAGATAAGTTATTTAATTCTAATATGACTTGTACACTTCGCTCTTCAGCATCAGCCTCTTTTTTTGATACTTGATACTCATCCTCTTCTATATCAGAGATTACTTTACTAACACTTGAAAGTTCAACACTCTCGTCATGGAACCAGTTTATAGGTACTTCAAGTATCTCAGCTAATCTGGCAAGTTTGTCCCGTCTTGGAGCGGCTCTGTTCTCTGGCTTTTTTGCTTCCCATTGGGCAACAGATCCTTTACTAACACTACAGAAGTCAGCAACTTGCTGTTGAGTAATATCCAGCTCTCTTCTTCGTGATCTTAGCTTTTGCCAAAGTTCAGCCATAATTTAACAATTCCCACTTGATACTGTTAAAGTTTAGATATAGGATTGCTTTAATAACAAAAAAGCCGGACACCCTTTCGGATACCCGGCTAATCATAATAAACCCTTATCAACACTAACACTAGTGCTTGAGAGGCACCCTTACGCCTAAAGTACGGGTTTGAGTGTTAAAGGAGACGGAAACACCCAGCTCTCTAAGTAATAGCGCTCATGTTGTGTAAAAACTATACCGAGTTTCTGTTTAGCTGTCATTGAAACTAACTGAACTGGCTACTTATACAGTATCCAAAAGGAGAGCTGATATGGAAGTAGTGAAAATGAATCCACAGTGTATCTATCCAAAATCTCAATCTGGGTAATTTAGCCGTAATTAATTAACTGGGCTTAGGCTCAATAAAATTTATTAAATCCTAATTTAGTAGCTAGCAATTAATTGGTTTTTGCTGGCAGGGTATTTTTACGTGCTGAATTTTCTAGCAGTAGTTTAGCAAAGGTTTATTTCGGGCATAAAAAAACTGCTTTACCGGTCAAAGCGAAGCAGTTTTTTTAACAACCAAAGGATGTAGATATTATGCATGTAAATGCCGAAGAAAGCAAAATTATTACCTTTCCAGGCACAAAAGACACTGAAAAATTAGAGTCTCAACAGTCAGAGCCACCAAAAAAAGTAAAAGGATTTATTTCAATAGACAACTCGTTGTACGAGCAGCTTTATACAGTGGACATTACACGACGCCAGAATAGAGTTTTGCTTGTGATTATTCGTAAAACGATAGGCTTTCACAAGGAGCTAGACTGGGTTGCTGCTGAGCAAATTAAAGAAGCCATACAATACAAAGGCAGTATTACTCATATTCACAGCGATATCCGTGAGCTAAAAGAACGCAAAATAATTGTCCAACAAGGTAAACAAATTGGCCCTAATTTATCTCTTCATGAATGGGTATCCAGAAAGCCGAAAGTGACCGAAAACGGTTCCAAAACAAACCGAAAACGGTCACTACCAGAAGAGGAAAACAAACCAAAAATGGTCACAAAAGAAACCGAAAACGGTTTGTCTAGTGACCGAAAACGGTTTCAAAACAAACCGAAAACGGTCACCACAAAAGACACTAATACAAAAAACAATATAACTACTACGAGTAGTAGCTCGGAGTCGTGCAAAATGAATTCATCATCCGATCATCCAGTGTTTAATCAAAAACCACCGGCAACAAGAAAAAATACTGGCACTCCAATGACACCCGATTGGGAACCGGACTGGAAAATAATAACCGGCATGCTCATTCGAGCAGGGATTCCACCAGAGTTTGCAAAGCAAAGCCTTGATGAATTCAGACTGTACTGGATTGACTCCGGTGAACATCATCCATCCTGGCAAGCCAAGTTTTTTCAGAGTGTTAAATCACAGTGGCCCATTTATCAAACCAAACAGCGTAGGCGACAAGAATTAAATCAGGCTTTGGATCAAAAAACCGAGCAGCAAGTAAAACAAATCCAGAAGCAGTGCGAAAACATGCAGCCAAGCGAAGGCTGGTCAGGTGATTTAGGGGATTTTTAGCATGGAACAAGCAACTCAAATCGTATCAAAATTAAGTTTTAATCCAGGTCAGCAAGATATTCACAATAACCAAAATCAAGCACTCAACCAACAACAAACTGAGAAAATTATTAACCGAGTGTTTGAACAACTGCAAGCGATCAGACCTGCTTGGAAACTATCGTTACCAGACGGGCGAGCAGAAGCCATGGCCAAAAAAGAATGGACCAAGGCATTCATCAAAAACGGTATTTTAAGTTTTGAACAGCTACGCCTGGGTTTTGATAAAGCCAGATCAATTGATGATAAATATTTTCCTGACCCTGGCACATTCATCAAGTGGTGTACACCTCAGCCCGAAGACTTGGGCCTACCTGAGCCTGCAACCGCGTATCACGAAGCTTGCAAACACGCTCATGAATTAACCCCAAGCAAAGCCAAATGGTCACACCAAGCCGTATACGAAGCAGCAAAGCAAACCGGTTTCTTTGAGTTAAAGTCAATGGCAGAAAAACACATACTGCCGGTATTCACCAGAAACTACGACATTATCACTAAAAAAATACTGAAGGGTGAGCCCATCAGCGATATACCCAAAGCCCTACCTGGCCAAGTACAACAAACCATCGCTGAACGTAACAAGGCTTACCACGATGAACAGCAGAAAAAGCAGTTACAAGAAAAAGGGTTGGACCAATTAAATAACCCAAAGGCTGCAATGAACGAAATATATCGGATGTTAGGCAGACAATAATCGGAGGGATTCTCATGGATGCAAAATCATTATTTACTGAGACAGGTGAAAAGGTATCTGTTAGTTATTGTGGAAAATGCAAAAAAATATGGTATTCGGAAGCAGGTGCAGAACAGTGTTGTCAGCCCTCTTATTGTAAATGTGGCAATGAGCTGAAGGGTTATCGTCATGACTGTAGAAGCTGTCAAGATAAAGCTTCACTGCTTAAAGAAAAACAAAGGGTGATGAAAGCCCAGCGAGTTACTCAACCGTCCAATAATGATGATTATGTCTATTGTGATGGTTTTGGTAACGAAGGTTATCTCCACTGGGGTGATATTGAAGACGAATGCGACAGTGAAGATAAAGAAATACCTGTATTTGTCTACGACTGCAAGGAAAGTAAATGGAAAGGCCTTAGTGCTGGTGATATCGATGACCTAATTAGAAACCACTTTGAAGATTCTGATTGGTTTGATGGCGCCATAGACCAAGTTCAAGCAATAGATGAGCTCGAAGCGTTTGTAAATGAATGGAATAAAAAACAAACCTTAATCGGTTTTTGGCCTGATTACGAAAAAATTATTGTACTCAACGAACAACGTTTTAATGACTGGCTAAAAGAAGAACCCAGCGTAATGTAAAAAAGCACTGCTTCGTCAACGCTGTTTAGGGGTAGTGAGTAAAACGAAGCAATGCACACGGGGGCTACCGTGTAATCAATATGACCCTAGCCAATTAAATAAGTTCACCGCTAACGACGTCTTTACAAATAAATCATTAAGCGTACAGGGAGATAAGCTAATGGGAGCATTAATCAGTGATTGTCAGCAATATCGATACTGGCTAACAAGAACATGCGACACAGTTCATCCAGAAAAGTCATCTGTTTTATTTGTCATGCTTAACCCATCCACTGCAGATGCTGAGGTTGACGACCCAACAATAAGAAGATGTAAAGGTTTTGCAAAGAAATGGAATTTTAAAGGCTTAACCGTTGCAAACCTATATGCGCTTCGCTCCACAAGCCCTAAGCACTTGTGGCAACACACTGACCCTGTGGGCAGTGACAATGATTATTGGCTTAAAAAATTAGCTGTTGAACACACTGAAGTAGTTTGTGCCTGGGGTGCAAATGCTAAACCGGAGCGTGTTAATCAATTTATAAAAATGATGACCAACGCAGATATCAGGCTCTGGTGTTTAGGTGCTACCAAAACAGGAGCACCACGTCACCCGTTATATGTAAAAGCTGATCAGCCATTAGTTGAGTTTAATGAAGTTCACCTCTAACGACATACAACAAAAGCTGAGAACTGTATGAAACTGCAATATAAACCTATTTCAAATGCTAAAGCGGGAGATCAGGTTTTATATAAGATTGGTCATCGCTTTAAAGAAGACAATATGGCGCCTTGCACCTTAGTCAACTCAAATAAAAAGAAAACCACAGTTTATTTTTATGGTGACCCAAAGTGCGATATGGCAGCTAAAACCACACACTTTTTTACCAAGGTAGGTGAATTGCATGAATAACAACACAATAGAATCACCAAAAGAAGACAAATGCATTAACTGCGGTATGAGAAAAATACACAATGAAATTGCCAGTGTTCATACAGGCGTTATGGCAATTACCTATGCATGCGGTACCAAGGTAGTAGGTCAACTGTTAGAAACCTCAGAAGTATGTGACGAAATTACCTTGTTAAAAGAACAAATATCAAGCTGGAATAAATTAGCTGATACCAGTTTTTCAAAAGCTGTCTATGAACTAAAAAAATCACTTAGTTTTTTAGCCAAGCTAAGCGAGAAAAACCATAAAAGAGTAAAAGGTGGTCACGAAGCATTAAACGCCATTATTCAACACGAAGGCCGCCTAAGACACCACGCTGACGTAAATAACAGGCAGGTATTTTAAATGCTAGGCCGTAGCGTAACCAAACCACAAAAACAATTTCATGATGCCCTGGCGGAACACGTCGGCTGCATTGCTTGTAGAAAAGCAGGCAGCCACAACAACTGGGTATCAATCCACCACATAGACGGCAGAACAAAAAGCCATGCCCATTGGTACGTATTACCCCTATGCGCTGGCCACCACCAGGATGGAACTGGAAACAAGCAATTAAAAGGCTGGGCAATCCACCCATACAAGGCACGATTTGAAAAACGCTACGGCACCCAACACCAGCTGTACATCGAATGCTTACACCTACTTGCTAGACATAACTATCGCTTACCAGAAGAACTTAAAACTTGGATAAGGGAAACAAAATGATAGAAATCAACAAACAACTCATCAAGCAAGTATTCCCCGGCTCAATGTTCAAACAGTTAGCCAGACCCACCGTCAGCCAAACTGCAATAAACGTAAAGCCTGGCCAATGGGTATGGGAAGACGGACAAGGTAATACGTACAGCCTAGATGGCATAGTCGAATGGCACGCTAATGACAGCCCATTCAACTATGAATACCGCGATGACGTGATGTACCAAGTGTATTTAAGACTAAGCCAATTACACGGATATGAGGTGTAGAGATGCTAATAGGAATAACCGGCAAAGCCCGAGCAGGCAAAGACACCTTTGCTAACTACCTGCAAGAACAACTGCCCGAGTACAACAAATACGCTATAGCTGATCCAATAAAACAGTTTATTAATGATTTATTCTGGAAAGGGTTAAATACCGAGCCATTAAAAGAGCTGGAAATACTAAGCCTGCCTATTCATTTTCTGGTGCTAGAAGATTTTTTAGAACCAATTCTTAAAGCACTCAATATAGATATGAAGCTTAGGGATATGGTTTTACACTTCATCAATGCATTCGGTGCCTACGAAGTAGATGAACAAGAAAGGAGAAGCATCAAAGAGGGATTGCATTACGACTCTGTTATTTACCAAGTTTCTCCAAGAAAAGCCTACCAACTATTCGGCACTGAAGTCTGTCGCCACTTCGACCAAGACTTCTGGTTAAAACCATTAAACCAAACGCAAAACACCATAATCACCGACGTAAGACTAAACCGCGAAGCTGAATACATTAAAAACCGTGGGGGTGTAATCATAGAAGTAGTCAGAAACAACACCCCAAAAGTCGAAAACCACATAACCGAACAAGGCATATCAAAAAACCTCATTGATTTAAACGTGTCAAACACATCACTAGAAGCCTTACAGGATCAAGCCAAAGAAATTGCTTTCATGTTGTCAGCCCGTGAATGGCGCCATGACTGTGGATATCTAAACGGCTTAGATCAAAAAGGCTTGTGCAAAAAGAGCTGTAAAAAAAGACAAAGACTACCCAAGCGAAGAATAAGCATGCAGCCAAAACTAGACAAACTAAAGCGCGCGGGGGTGAAGATCGATGGATAAAGATAAAGCGTTTGAAAAGGTTCTGCAGTTAAACAAAGGGCGAGGCATGATTAATCTTTCTGACCACCCCAAGAAAGGCCAGTTTGTTTTGACTGGTGCCATTCAGGGAAAAGAGAGAAATTTTGAAAACAACATTGGCTATTGCGTTCAGGTAAGACTGAATCGTGGTGATTTTGGGGGTGATGTAGTTTTTCTAAGACACTGTGATGGAAAGCTAGTACCCCATGACAACCAAATATTTTATGCATTATCAGAAAAGCAAATAGAAATAGCTAAGCCCTTCTTTAAACCCAGTATGAAAACTGAGCCTGAAGACGAGCTCTATATGCTGTATGAAGGCAAAGAACCTGAAGCAGGCTTTTTAATTGAGGACAAATCATGACAACAACTAACACAGAAGCATTAGAAAAGACTATCTCAAAGCTAATGCTTCAACTTAATACCATTAATCAAGTAGCAGGTTACCTAGCTGATGCTTTATTCGGGCAGCTTGATTGTAATGCAACTGAGCTAGGACTTGATATTAATGAATATCGAAAGCAGCTATCACCTGGCTGTGAAAGTGGCTTTGGTATGCAGGTTTTAGATGTTTATAAAAAATACGTCGAAACTGCTCCTTGCGCAAAGCCTGCTGTATACGTTTTTGACTCAGATAACTGGCAGTCACCCAATGCTAAAGATGCTGGGGGTGGGACTTGAGCTGGAAAAAATCACTTTGCCGCTGTGGACTAGGTGAGCAGCACTACAGGTATGACAGGGTTGATTGCGCATCAGTAACGTACAGCCATAACGATGATAACAAAATATTTACTAAAAGCTGGGTTGGTTATGGGCCTTACGGTAGTGAGCCAATAAAGAGATACAGAACAGCAGAATCACTTATGAATAAGATTGATGCACTTTATCCACTTGAATCAACACAAGACGTTAGGTGTACAGCATGAGCAAGCTTGAAACCACTTTAGAATTTTACTTAGAAGCCTACAAGCTACCCAAGCCAGTAACCGAATATAAATTCCATCCCAAAAGAAGGTGGCGCTTTGACTTCGCCTGGCCAGATAAAAAGTTAGCAGTAGAGGTAGAAGGCGGCGGATGGGTAAACGGAAGGCACAACCGAGGCCAGGGCTTTGCCAACGACATGGAGAAATACCACGAAGCCATGGACCTGGGCTGGAATATATACCGTTGCAACAGTGAGCTAATCCATAGTGGCCGAGCGGTAGAGCTTATACAAAAGCTGTTGTCTGCTAGTTGCTAGTAGGCGTGCTAGACAGCCTGAGACCGATTAGGAGGACATACACACGACAAATAGAGGACACGACAGGACACAGAAAAAGGCCGCTAATACTTGAGTTAGAGCAGCTAAGACTGAATTTAAAGACAAGAAATACGACAAGCTCAATATACTCATTTGCCGCTAGTAGGCGTGCTAGAGGGGGTGAGACCAGATTTAAAGGAGACAGTATGGTAAAGATAATTCCCTTTAACAAACCCAAGCAGCAACCAAGACAAAAATGTCAGAGCCGTGATAGCAACATATACATCACTAAAGACGGCTCACCCTTCACCAACCCGAAATATAAGGAGGCAGTAAAAAGCATATTAGAAGACGCAAAAAAACTGGGCTGGTAATAACTCACGAGGATGGCATGGCAAAAATAATCCCTTTCAATAACCCCAGAAAACTACAACCCAGACAACAGCAAGAAGACAATAGCTTTATTCCATCAGAGCCAATTAATAAGAATGGTTCACTACTTGAAGACCCGAAGTATCAAGAAGCATTTAAAGCATTATTAGAAAAAGCCAAAAAGCTAGATTGGTAACCAAATACAACAATAAAAGCCTCCTACTTATCGTGCTAGAGAGGCTAAGACCATATTAGTAAGAATGAATAAACCCTTGGAGGAGTGAAGTATGGTAAATGCAAACGTAATGGCATTATTAGCCCATGGCAGTATCAACTACGAAGGTGTACCTGGCGGTACTCCCCAATTAACCGCTGAAGATGTTGCTGGTGCATTGGGTATGGGCAACCTACCACGGGAGGCGTACTTATTAGGACTACTAAAGTATGCAGGTGATAAGACTGTATTGCATGAATTGGATAGATTAGTGCAAGAGTATGTAATTCGTGTGGGGGTGAGGGAAGGTTGGCGCGAACCATGGCCAAAGGAGAAAAAGAAATCGTTATTCTTCTTCCTTCAGTTTTCCAGACAAATGATTAACGAGGTGCTTAACGAAAATATATGTAAGACATGTAATGGCACAGGTATTTATCAGCACAAGTCAGTTACTAGAAAATGTAACTGTAACAATGGCAAAAAAGAGTTAAATAAAAGTGGGCTTGCAAAAAACTGCTGCATTGCTTATAAAAATTGGCACAACACCTGGCATTCCCGTTATTTAGAATGCTTGAAACAATTACATAAGTGGGATCAAGAAATTAATTATCAACTTTTACGCTATTTATTTTCAAAAAGCAGTTGACTATCGTTATAACTCAGTTATATACTTTTTCCAGAATGTATTTTTGTGTCTAACGGAAATCATTCAAGTATAGAAAGTTTTGGGAAAAAGCCTCATCATCTGATGGGGCTTTTTTTATGCCTGCAGAAAACCATTTCCCTACTAAATATCACTATGGACAATACTAACTTATATACTGGCTCGCTTGTCAGATTAAAATCTGGTGGGCCGGTGATGACCGTTATTAATGTAAACGCTTTAACTGTCGAATGCCGTTGGTTTGATGGTGCTACTCCACATAAAGCTGTATTCCCTAAATCTGCTTTAGAGCAAGTTAATTCTTTTTAACCATGAAAATCACTAAACTCGTTGTGCATTGTTCTGATACACCGGACGATAGGGATATATCAGCTGAGGATATCCATCACTGGCATAAAGAACGGGGGTGGGATGGCATCGGTTATCACAAAGTCATTAAGCGTGATGGCACGGTTGAAAATGGACGCCCTGACTATTGGCCTGGCGCTCATGTTAAAAACTACAATCAGTACAGTTTAGGTGTTTGCTTAATTGGCCGTGATTGCATTACTTCCGCTCAGTTAGTTAGCTTAGGAAAAGTAATTGACGACTGGCTATTGAAATATCCTGATGCTGAAGTGGTAGGGCATTGTGATTTGGACTCGGGTAAAACCTGCCCTAACTTTGATGTGCCTGAGTGGTGGATTTCGGTTAAGGATATTAGGAAATATAGCCAGAATGGAATTAACGATTAGCTTTTTCATTATTCTTGCAGCCACCTTTATTGGAACTGCATTACCTGCCCTCGGTTTATTGATTTACTGTAATCATCAGCGTAGTAAGTATTCCCAAGATTATTTAAAGAGAAAAGGTAAGCTATACAGCTATGAGGAGTCACATGAATAAAGCACATTTTATTGATACCAACGGCAATCCTGCTGGTGGCACTACTTCAGGAGTTGGCTTTGCTATTGGCTGGCAGAATGGACCGCTGAATAAAGGTGATGAAAAAATGCCACGTAATGGCGCTTTTGTAGAAGATATCATAAGCGCAGCCAAAGATCGCTTAGAGTTTTATCAAGAATCTAAGTTTTGTTGTGACTATAATGCTGAAGCAATAAAGCACTTAGAGTCAGCTATTAACGTATTAAACTCACGTACTGCGAACCGAGAAAAGCGCGGTGTTGAAGGAACTCACGAAGTTTAACTAACAATGATAGCCACTATCGTCACAGCCGTTAGTAGTTTATTCCAATCCTATTTAACCAACAAACAACACAAAGCCGAACTCAAGCAAGCCGTTCACCAAAAGCAATTAGACGAAATTCAGCAAGGTAATATCAGTGCCTCAGAGCTTGATTCGATAAGTATTCAGTCGAGAGGCTGGAAAGATGACTTTTTGCTGATTATTACTGTTTTGCCCTTAGTCATTTGCTTTGTTCCTGGTATGAGCATTTATATTCAGGATGGCTTTGACGCCTTAAAAGCCAGTGTGCCGGAATGGTACTTATACGCCTTAGCCCTTGTTTTTATTGATACCTTTGGATTTAGACGAATACTGCGTAGTGTGTTAGTTCAGTATTTAACGAACAAATTTGGTAAATAACTGACAACACGGTTAGCCTGATGGTAACTGAAAAAATCATATCAAACGCCCCTTATGTCGCCAGTGTAGTCACTGTGATTGCTGGTCTAACACTCAAAGACTGGGGTGTCATTATCGGTATTATTCTTACCACGATTACTGTTGTTGTGAATTGGGTGTACAAGCATCGACAGGATAAGCGGGAGACGGTTTTATTTTATCAGCAGGTGAACCAACCATCCGAAGCAGAAGATAATTAACCCCCAACCTTTGCCCACACCCTGTGGGCTTTTTTTAAAACAATAAAGAAGATAGGTACATTATGAATATTATCTCATTTGAGTTTAAGAACTCTTCAGTCCGAGTTGTTGATAAGAATGGTGAACCTTGGTTTATTGCTAAGGATGTTGCCGATGTATTAGGTTATTCACTTCCAAGCGCAATGACTCGGCATTTAGATAGTGATGAAAAGGGTATGTCAATTGTGCATACCCTTGGTGGAGCCCAAGAGTTACAGGCTATTAACGAATCTGGCCTATTCTCAGCTATCCTAAGAAGTCGCCGCCCTGAAGCAAAAGCTTTCAAAAAATGGGTTACCAGTGAGGTGCTACCCAGCATTCGTAAAAATGGTGGTTATATTACAGGCCAGGAAAATAGTGACGACCCAACTGTGATAATGGCTAGAGCAATTCAAGTAGCGCAGTCAGTTATTGATTCGCATAAAGTTCGTTTAGATGTAGCAAGAGAAATTATTGAAGAAGATAAACCTAAAGTTGAATTTCATGATCAAGTAGCCAAAGCTCCAGATGCAATTTCAGTAGGAGACGCAGCTCAAATTATTGGTACTGGCCGCAATCGCTTATTTGAATATATGCGACAGATAGGCTGGGTAACACGATATAATCAGCCTTATCAACAAAAAATAGAGCAAGGGCTATTAAATGTTAAGCTGAGTCAATTCGAACATCCTGAGGAAGGGCTAAAACAAAAAATAACAACCCTAGTAACAGGTAAAGGCTTAACCAAACTACAGAGTATGTGGCAGCAGCTCCATTAGTGGAATTTATAATACTGAAGCCAATTATAACAATAATTGATAAGTAGTCAGTCACAATCGCTACTGTTATAATGGCTGGCTTTTACACAGTCTCGGTAGGATTGTTTTGACACAAGTAAATATGAAAACCACTATCAATTCTTTATTAGTATACCTATGTATAAGTTTATCTCCTATGACTTATGCAGCCTCGTCTGACTCAGACTTAATTCAGTCAACGAAAGATAAAGATGCTGAAGCTGTATCAAAACACTTAAACGAAGGAGAAAGTACAGCTAATAAAGAAGCAGCATTGCTTCTAGCAACAATGCTTGGCTTTGATACTGGTGTAGCGTTACTTCTAGAATTTGGAACAGATGAAAACATAATAGATAAAGAAGGGAATACTCTTTTAGCAGTTGCCTCATTTTATAACCATGCAGGAATTGCAAAAATGTTGATAAATAAGGGGGCAGATATTAATGCAAAGCCATTTGAGGGTATATCTCCTCTTATGCTAGCTTCATCTAAAAATAATATTGAAGTTATTAAGGTTCTTGTAGATAAAGGTGTAAACATTAATTTTAATTCTAACTCCGATAAAGCAACTGCACTCATGGTTGCAGCTCAAAACGGCCATTTTGAAACAGTAAAATTTCTTGTCGAGTCAGGTGCAAAAACCGAGATGAAAGATAGCAAAGGAAGTACAGCATTAGACTTTGCACTCTGGCAGGATCACTTAGAAATTGCCACATATTTAGATGAAATAAGACGCAAGTTAAAAAATAAAAAATGAATTTGTATCTACACTAATAATAAAGGCCCACTTCGGTGGGCTTTTTTTATGGAGAAAATTATGAGATTAATTTTATTGGTAGTGGTTATGGTTTCAATATTTAATTATTCACTGGCTACTACTGACGTAGACTCCAGCACTCAAGAGCATCATGCCTAAACGCACACCACGCCCCTGTCGTTCATTAGGCTGTAGTGGATTAACTCGTGAAAGACACGGCTATTGTGAGCAACATAAACAACAGGCTTCAGGCTGGACACAGTGGCAAAAGAACAAAGGCAACCGCCATCAACGTGGTTACGGTAAGCAATGGGAAAGACTACGCAAGCTGGTCTTAGAACGTGATACTTACTTGTGCCAAGTGTGTTTATTAATGAATAAATACACACCTGCGAATATTGTTGATCACATTAAACCTAAGAGCCAAGGTGGTAATGATGCGCTTGAAAATCTACAGGCTATCTGTCGTCCTTGTCACCAGAAAAAAACAGATCAAGAAAAAAATCATCAGCGCTGAGACTGCCTGAGAAGCCTTCTAAGCAATCCTACCCACCAATAATGGCAAGGTATTAATAATAATGCTATAGGGGGGCGGGGTTAATCTCTGGGGCTTGTAGCTAGGTATCGAGCGCTTCAAGAATTTTTTTATTCCCGCGAAATTAAAAATTACAACATGCGATGGCTAGAGGTCGAAAACCAAAGCCCACCCAGCAGAAGTTACTCGCAGGGAATCCCGGTAAACGGGCTTTAAATCAAGATGAGCCGAGTTACGGTGCACTTACCAATGTTGACCCACCCAACTGGTTGGATGCCACTGCAACCGAACTATGGAGCTACTTAGCCCCCAAGTTAATCAAGAGTGGTGTACTGACTGAGGTTGACTTCCATAACCTGGAAATCTTTTGTACGGCTTACGCGCGCTGGCGGGCCGCTGAAGACGCGATCGAGCAACACGGCATTATGGTCATGGATAACAAGGGTAACTTAAAGAAAAACCCAGCGTGTACGGTGGCGAACGAATCCATTAAGCAAGTGGATAGCTACGGTGCCAAGTTGGGCCTTGATCCTGCCAGTCGTGCTCGGTTAGCGGTTGGCCAGCCAGCGGAAGAAACCAACGAATTTAATCTATGACGAATTACGAGCGCGCTGAACATTATGCGAAAGCGGTGGTCTCTGGTGACATACCGGCTTGCCAATACGTTATTCAAGCGTGTCAGCGCCATTTAACTGATTTAACCAAAGTCGATGATCCTGATTACCCTTATTATTTTGACGAAGAAAAAGCCGAGCGAATTTGTAAATTTGTTCAGCTACTGCCGCATACCAAAGGCAAGTGGGCTTCTAAAAAGCAAAATATTCAGTTAGAGCCCTGGCAGTGTTTTGCGTTTGGTGTGCCATTTGGTTGGTGCAGAAAAAAAGACCACACCCGCCGTTATCGTGAGGTGTATTACGAAGTCCCCCGTAAAAATGGCAAGTCCATTTTAGCAGCAGGTGTTGGTTTATATTGCTTTGCGATGGACGATGAATTTGGTGCAGAAGTTTACTCGGGGGCAACCACTGAAAAACAAGCTTGGGAGGTGTTTCGACCGGCCAAGATCATGGTGGAGAAAAGGCCAAAGTTACAGAAACATGCAGGCATTCAAGTCAATGCCAAAAACATGCATATTGTGTTAGATCATGCTCGCTTTGAGCCGTTGATTGGTAACCCAGGTGATGGTTCTTCTCCTAGCTGCGCGTTAATTGATGAGTATCACGAGCATCAAACCAGTGACTTATATGACACCATGCGTTCAGGCATGGGAGCCAGAGAACAACCGTTATTATTTGTGATTACCACGGCAGGCTTTAACATTGCTGGGCCTTGTTATGACAAACGACAAGAGGTGATTAATATCCTTAACGGTTCCGTGCCGAATGATGAACTGTGGGGACTCATTTATACCATTGATGAAGACGACGACTGGACCCAACCGGAAGCATTAATTAAAGCGAATCCGAATTACAATGTGTCGGTATTGGAGGATTTTTTATTATCCCAGCAAGCCAGTGCCGTCGCCAATGCTAGCCGCCAAAATCCATTTAAAACGAAGCACCTGAATGTTTGGGTCAATGCCCGAGAAGCCTGGATTAATTTAGTCGATTGGCATCGCTGTTGTGACAAAGGGTTATCCATTGACGATTTTAAAGGCGATGAGGCTGTATTTGCGATTGACCTTTCATCACACATTGATATTTGTTCTTTTGTGCAGGTATTTACCCGTCAAGTCGCGGATAAACAGCATTATTATGCCTTTTCTCGTCACTATTTACCGGAAGACACAATCTATGACGAGAATAATAAAAACCACTCCGCGTATCAGCAGTGGTTAAATGAAGGGTATTTAACGAAAACTGATGGGGCTGAAATTGATTACAGCCAAGTCAGGCAAGAGATATTAGAGCTTTCCGAGCAACATCAAGTAAGAGAAATTCCCCATGACCCTTGGGGAGCGGTACAACTGGCACAAGAACTGGATCAGTACAATTTAAGTCCGGTTAAATTTCCCCAAACCACGTCCAACTTTTCACCCGCGATGAAAGAGTTAGAGGCAGCCATAAAAGCCCAACGCTTTCACCATGATGGTAATCCGATATTAACTTGGATGATGTCAAACGTAACGGTAAAAGAAGACGCTAATGAGAACATCTTTCCGCGCAAAGAAAAGCCCCATAACAAAATTGATGGTGCTGTTGCATTAATTATGGGAATTGGCCGTTCCATGCTCGACGACGACAGCCCCTCATTAAATAAAGCCTACGAAAACCACGGCATTCGTTTTCTATGAGTTTTTTTAAAAAATTGTTTACCAAGAGTCAGGCAGCCCCGTTTGATTCCCATGGACTATTGCAAGCACTGGGAGTTGGCTATGAAACCGATACTAATATCACCGTTACGCCTGAGAGCGCCATGCGTTGCTGTACCGTGTTTTCCTGTATTCGGGTATTGGCTGAATCAGTTGGCCAGTTACCGCTGAATTACTTTGTGCAGCAAGGTGAAAAACGGGTAAAAGCCACTGGGAATCGTCTTTATCACCTACTTAAACTGTCGCCAAACAGTTATATGACGTCCCAAGAGTTATGGGAATTGTGCATTACTCATTTATGTTTGCGCGGTAATTTTTACGCCTATAAAAATACAGTCAAAGGTGAGCTACGGGAATTATTACCCTTAAACCCGGATAATGTAGAACCCAAATTATTGGATGATTACACCCTGGTTTATGATGTCACCTTTGCCAATGGTAGCCGTGACATTCTTACTGCTGACCAAGTCTTCCATGTAAAGGGTTTTTCCGTTGATGGCATCAAAGGCGTGTCACCCATTAGTTATGCCCGCAATGCCATTGGCTTGGGGTTAGCCACTGAAAAACACGGCGCTAAATTGTTCAGTAATGGGGCTCGTCCAGGGGGCATTTTAAGTACGGACCAAACCTTAAATGATGATGTGGTTAAGCGGGTCAAACAAAGCTGGGACGATCAATATCAAGGGTTAGATAATGCCCATAAAGTTGCGATTTTAGAGGCTGGCTTAAAATGGGTGAGCGTGGGCATGACGTCAGATGATGCCCAGTTTTTAGAAACCCGCAAATACCAACGTTCGGAAATCTGTGGATTATTTCGAGTGCCACCCCACATGGTGGGTGATTTAGAAAAAGCCACGTTTTCCAATATTGAGCATCAAGCACAAGAATTTGTGGTTAATGCACTGGTGCCGTATTTAACCCGGATTGAGCAGCGCATTCAGGTGAGTTTAATTCCTGAAGCCAAGCGTGCCAGCCACTTTGCCAAGTTTAATGTAAATAGCCTGTTGCGTGGGGACATGAAATCCCGAGCTGAGTTTTACACCAAGCTGCAGCAAACCGGCTCACTATCTCCCAATGAAATTCGGGCGCTGGAAGATTTAGACCCAAGGGACGGTGGCGATATTTATTTAACCCCTATGAATATGCTGATTAATGGTAAAGAGCCAGAGAAAAATGAAACTAACTAAGATTGCGAAACCGTTTGAAATTAAATCGGTAGACGAGTCAGGGGTATTTGCAGGCTATGGCTCAGTGTTTGAAGTAGAAGACAGTTATGGTGACGTGGTTGAAAAAGGGGCTTTTTTACAATCACTGAATCAGTGGCAACAGAAAAATAAATTACCGGCTTTATTGTGGCAGCATCGTTATGACGAGCCTATCGGCGTCTATACCAAAATGGTGGAAGATAACCACGGCCTGTATGTTGAGGGGAAATTATTAATTGACGATGACCCCTTAGCAAAGCGGGCTTATGCCCATTTAAAAGCCGGTTCCGTCACTGGGTTATCAATTGGCTTTACTCTTCCCAAGGGTGGTGGTGAATGGGATGAAGACACCGACACCTATCGTCTAAAGCAAGTGAAATTATGGGAAGTGTCCTTGGTGACATTTCCTGCCAATGAATCGGCCACGGTTGATGGCGTTAAATCGGCCATTGACGGTGGTCCAAAAACGTTTGAGCGATTCCTGCGCGAGGCCGGTTTATCGCGAGCCCAAGCCAAAGGCTTAATGGCTGATGGTTATCACGCCTTGAATCAGCGAGACGCTGAGTTATCAAGTACCGTGAATCAATTGCAATCCCTTATTCAAACCTTAAAAGGATAAATCAATGGCTTACGCTGAAGATATTAATAAGACAATTGAGGAATTAGGTGGTGCCTTTAATGAGTTTAAAAAAACCAATGATGATCGCTTAACTACCTTGGAAAAAGGTGACGCGCAGGATGGATTGGTTGAAGGTAAATTGAAGGCGATCAATGACAAACTCTCGGAGCTGGAAAAGTTAAAAGGCCAGTTTGAAGAGCTGGAAACCAAGGCGAATCGACCTGGCAGCACGTTTGGTGGTAAACAACAAAACGCCGAATATGAAAAAGCCTTTGATCAATTTGTCAGAAAAGGCAAAACCGACCAGATTGATGAATTAAAAACGAAAGCCATGCAAACCGGCAATGATGAAGATGGCGGTTATGCAGTACCGGAACAATTAGACCGGCAAATTATCGATTTTGGCCGTGATCAAGTGGTGATGCGTTCGGTTTGCTCCAGCCAAACCTTATCAACGCCTGAGTTTAAAAAACTACGCAAAGAAGGCCGAGCGACATCGGGCTGGGTAGGGGAAACGGACCCAAGGCCACAAACGGATACCCCTAAACTCAAAACGATTACACCCACCTGGGGAGAGATTTACGCCAACCCTGAAGCCACGCAAACCATGCTGGATGATGCATTTTTTAATGTACAACAGTTTTTAGTGGGGGAAGTTGGTGAAGAATTTAGCGAGCAAGAAGAAATTGCCTTTACCCGTGGTGATGGTAATGATAAACCAAAGGGATTGTTTGCTTATCCTCGCACCCTGGAAACCGACGATAAAAGAGCCTTTGGCAAATTGCAGTATTTGGATACCGCCACCGCTAAACTCGAAGCCGATGATCTGTTAAAGCTGCTATACGCTTTGAAACGTAAATACCGCACCGGTGCCCGCTGGATGATGAACAGCACCAGTGTTGGGCAAGTACGACTGATGAAGGATAATGACGGTAATTATTTATGGAGCCCTGGCTTACAAGCCGGTGAGCCTTCGCGGCTGCTAGGTTATTCGCTGACGGAAAATGAACAAGTCGATGACATTGCTGCGAAAAAAGCGCCGATATCCTTTGGTAATTTTAAGCGGGCTTATTTGATCTTAGATCGGATTGGTACCCGGGTATTGCGCGACCCTTACACCAATAAGCCCTTTGTGTCGTTTTATACCACCAAGCGCGTGGGTAATATGTTGCTGGATAGTAATGCTGTTAAGGTATTACAAATCAAAGGGGGCTAATTATGGGCGGGGAAACCCGCCTTTAGTTATTTATGATTGAACTCAACCTAGTAAAAAAACACCTCAATGTTGATGAGGAGTTTACGGAAGATGACGCTTATTTGCAGGTATTAATAGAAGCGGCTGTTGCCCATTTTGAAAGCACCACACAACGCCCGCTCGTGCAAGAAAACCCTACTGATACCGCTGTAGTTATCACTCGTGAAATTGAAATTGGTTTATTAATGCTCATTGGCCACTGGTATAACAACCGGGAGTCTGTAGTGATTGGCGGGGTTGTCAGTGAATTACCGTTATCTACCCAAACTATTTGGAATAAATACCGTTTTAAATCCCTATGAGAGCCGGCCGCTTAAAACATCGTATTACCATTGAAAAACCTGAGTTAATTAAAGATGAATTCGGCCAACCGACTAAAACCTGGGTAACGGTATGTCAAACCCGAGCGGCCATTGACCCCATATCAGGTAAAGAGTTTTTTGCAGCCCAGCAAATTAATAATGCGATTAATTACAAAATAACGATTCGTTATCGGCCTGGGATTAAATCGCAGTTTCGGGTGAAGTATAAAGACCGTACTTTTGAAATTCATGCGCCACTTAACCCAAGAGAAGCCAACCGCGAACTGCTACTCATGTGTGAAGAGCATGAAACTTGATATTAATTTACGGGATGTTGAAGAGTTAACTGAACAACTTCGAGATGTAGAAGAAAAACTGATTAATCGGGCGGTACGGCAAGGCTTATTAGAAATCATTAAGCCGGTTAAAAAGCAGATGAAGCAAAACGCGCCAGTTGATACCGGTGAGCTTAAAAAAGCGATTAATCATAAATCCTTTGCTAAAGACCAATTTGCAGTGGTTTACTCCGGCATTTCACAAAAAAAACACCAGCCATCCGTCGTACAAAAAGCATTAGCCATGGAATATGGCAATGAACGGCAAAAAGCTAAAAAGCCCTTTATTCAACCCGCTGTTGATCAATCCAATTTTTCCAATGCCAAGCAGGAGGTTATCGAGCTGATTGAAAAACGGCTTGATGAATTGCTAAATGATTGAAATTAAAATCCAACAAACATTATCTGCATTAGTCGATGATCGGGCTTATCCCACAATATTACCGGAACAAGCCAAATATCCCGCCATTACTTACCATCGGGTGAATGCAGCCCAAGGCAGTGGTCGTATTAATACCACGGATATTACTGGGCAAAACAGCGTATTTCAGGTGGTAATCTGGAGTAAAAACTACGGCCAGGCTCATTTGCTACAAAAGCAGTGTATTACTGAATTGGCTGGGTTGGGCTTGCAACTAAACTCCAGTGCTGATGGCTTTGAGTCAGAAAAAATGCTGCATTCCGTCATTATGGAGTTTGAGTGCTGGGGCGATTTAGCGTTAACGGCTGATCGCCAAAGCACGCCCACTAAAAGCCCAATAAAGCAGTTTTTACATAGTGTACAGCATCAGCTGTCTGTTATTTCAGAAACAAGCCTCAGCGATTACCAGCTGATTCAGCCGGTATTACCTACCATTGTCGTTAAACTCCAACAGATTAAACCTGCTGATGATTGGAATGGACCAGGGGCCGTTAAGTGTTTTATGGCAGCCCATTGTTACCATCAAGTGGGTTACGCTGAAGACTTGGCAGCTCAGGTATCGCTTAAGATCAATGCCAATCAATGGGATTTGGGCGAAGCACTGGACTATCCCACGGATATTAGTGCCGATCAGCAAGTCATGATATTAGGTGGCGAGCCTTATGAACGTTGGCAAATCAAATGGCAGCAAGTTATAAGAACTGAAGCCTCAATCTGGCAAGACAGCGGAACCCCGCCAACCACTGTTTTATGCAATGATGCCCCAGAGATAGGAATCCCTCACGAAGATGACTACCGAGTTGTTTCGAGTAAATGAGCTTTACCGGCTACTGGTTAATTTAATTCGACCAGGCACTATCCATCAAGTTGATCACCAGCGCACACGAGTAAGAGTGCAAATCGATCAATTAACCACTGGCTGGTTACCCTGGCTTACAACAAGAGCCGGTTATGACCAAAGTTGGTGGGCACCGGAAGTGGGTGAACAAGTGATTGTGTTATCACCCAGTGGTGAGCTAGCCAATGGGTTTGTGTTACCTGCTGTCTATCAAAACAAGCATCCAGCTCCTAGCCATGATCCTGATGAATCGGTGTGGCAGTTTAAAAATCATGCTCGGTTTAGCTATCACCGAGGCAATGATGAATTAACGATTCATTTAACGGGCGCAGGTAACACCAAACTGATTAGTCCTGAAGGTATTCATTTTGTGGGTGACCTGTTTGTTGAAGGCAACATTAAAGCGACTCAAGAGATCACCGATCACACGCGAAGCATGCAGGGTGATCGGGATATTTATAACGGACACCAGCATGATGTTGTAGGGCATAGCACTGCGGTTCCTACAGGTAATAAGCAATAGCATTGCCAAACGTTGTTTGTTTAATTAATATACACGCGCTACCAAATCTAGCATTAAAGCAAGTTGTGGAGAAGTTCGTGAAAGAGCCTTATGCAGTACCTGAATCAAGTCTTGAAGACTGTAAAATAGAATCAATAAGTACGCGTGCTTTACTGTTATCGCTAGGGCTGCTTGTTTTTTCTTTATTTATCCATATTGGGGTAGTTTTTGTTATTCCACAGTTTTTAGAAGTCTTTGCTGGTTTTGGGGCTGATTTACCAGCCATAACACAATTTGTTTTAAAAACTCATCGATATTATTTCTTAGTATTTCTGCTTCTTTTACCTATTTGCATTCTTCTTTACAGAAGAAGATTAATTCACAAAGGTAAAGAAAAACAACGTAAGCACCCATTGCTTGCTTATTCAGTTTTGGCGCTTTTGTTAACACTAGCTATTCAAGGGTTTGTAATGATTTCTATGTATATACCTATATTTTATTTAGGGTCAGTGGTATAAAAATTCTGTAATAGCATTAAATTTTAGTAGCTAATCGTTTTAGTAATTAACTCCTCTAAAATATTTTATGAAAGGCACTCACCGACAAACCGGTAAACCCCTTTCTAACCTCGATCACCTCCGCCAATCCATCACTGATATATTAACCACCCGCATTGGAACCCGACTGATGCGGCGTGATTATGGCAGCCGTTTGCCTGAATTAGTGGACCGCCCCATGAATGGTCAGTGGTTAGTGGAAATCTACGCGGCAACCGCTGAAGCCTTAATCCGTTGGGAACCACGCATAAAAGTCAACAAAGTTCAGGCTTATCGCGGCGAGCCAGGTGAGTTATTGATTGCGTTAGAAGGGATTTATTTACCTGAAGGCAAACCCATTACGTTGGATGGCATCATTATATGAGCGAATTTACTGCCATTGATTTATCACAGTTACCTGCACCGGATGTAATCGAGCAAATCGATTATGAAATGGTCCTAGCATCAATGCTTGATGACCTACAAAAACGCGATAGCAGTTTTACTGCACTGGTCGAATCAGACCCTGCGATGAAGATTTTAGAGGTCTGCGCTTATCGTGAAATGCTGATTCGACAGCAGTTTAATGAACGGGCTAAGGCTGTCATGCTGGCATATGCAGTGGGTAGTGATTTAGATCATTTAGGCGCTAATTACGGTGTAAAACGTAAAGTGATTGATTCAGGTGATGATAGCCAAATACCACCAAAACCACCGATTATGGAGACTGACGAAGACTTTAGGCGTCGTATTCAATTAGGGCCTGAAGGTTATTCAACGGCTGGACCAGTTGGGGCTTATTTAGCTCATGCGCATAATGCCCATGATCAAATTGCTGATGTCTCTGTGTATTCTGATGAGCCTGGCGAGGTAATTATTACTTTTTTACGGCGACCTTTAGCTAATGAAGCAGATATGGCGCCTGATGAAGAAATCAAACAAGCGTTGTTAACCGCTTTAAATGATGAAGATGTTAGACCGCTGACAGATCATATTACCGTGCAAGCCGCCGAAATTATCGATTACTCAATTAATGCAAAATTACACGTACAACAAGGGCCGTCTTCTAAAGCGATTATCGATACAGCTACCACAGCATTAAATGAATATGTAGAGCAGTGTTATAAACTGGGTAAAACCGTAGCCTTATCCGGTATTTATGATGCGCTCCATATGGGTGGCGTTACCCGTGTGGAATTACTTTCACCCACAGCCGATATTCAAGCCAAAGTCTTTCAAGCACCTAAAGCTAAGTCTATTACAACCAATCTCACATGAGCTTATTACCCAGTAATGCTAGCCCATTAGAGCAAGCATTATCCGACAATACCCAACGGTTTAGTGATATCCCTGCTTACCCGAATAGTGTCTGGAACCCTGATACCTGTTCTGACAATTGCTTACCTTGGTTAGCCTGGGCCTTATCGGTAGATGAATGGGACGAAGCCTGGGAAGAACAAACCAAGCGTAATGTTATAAAAGCATCAATAGAAGTACATCGCCATAAAGGCACGCTTGGCGCAGTAAAAAAAGCTTTGGCTGCAACCGGTGTGGATATCACGGTAACCGAATGGTTTGAATATAACGGCCAGCCTTATACGTTTAAAGCCGATGTTAACTTAGAAACCCGTGGCCTCACTGAAAAAGAATATGAAAACATTAATCGGCTAATTAAACAGACGAAAAATGTACGCAGTCATTTTGATTTAACCATTTATTTAACCAATAAAGCCAAAGTACCGCGTCTAGCTACCAGCTGCCAGCAAGGCCAACAAACAACAGTTATTCCTCATTTAACTAAACAAATTGATAGTCAATTTTGTAGTTGTCTAACATCTGGCTATCAAACTGTAGCAAAACATACTGTACTTCCAAAAATTACAACTCATTTAGAAAGCCAACTTTGTCGATTTGCTGCGAGCGGCTTCCAATCAATCAACATCTTAACTATTCGTCCGAAAGGAGCTTAAATTGAATCAAGAGTTTTTTAGTTTGCTCACAAAGCAGGGGCAAGCAAGAATTATTAATGCCCAAGCGCTAGGTAAAACAGTTAAGTTAACCACTTTAAAAGTGGGTGATGGAGGCGAAGATGGCGGTAAAGAAACCAACCCAAAAGAAACAGATACTTCTTTAGTCCGCGATAAATGGCAAGGCCCAATTAACCATATTTTTCAACACCCAGACAACGATAACTGGCTAGTGGCTGAAACAGTTATTGTTGAGGAAGACGGTAATTTTTATATTACCGAGTTTGGCTTGTATGATGAAGACGATAATTTAATTGTCATAGGAAAATACCCTAAAACTTATAAACCAACACTGGCCCAAGGCAGTGGTAGTAGCTTATATGTCCGGGTGATATTTGAGCTAAGCAATACAGCGAATGTTGAACTAAAAATTGATCCAGCCATTGTCTTAGCTTCGCGGCAATATGTTGATGATAAATGGAAAACCCATTTAGAAGCTGATAATCCTCACCCACAATATGTTAAACACTCACTGTATGACAACGAAAAAAACTACACAGGTGTGCCTGATGAAATGGGGTCAAGACGCCATTGTGTATTCCAAGGAATTGTATATAGAACCAGTTTTGAATCCTCTAATAATGAATCGCCAGCGTCTGGTGGTGACTTTGAGGTATTTGATTTAAAAACACAAGATAATGTGTATTTCCACTTTGTTACACCGTTTAATATTTACCAGCATGATGCAATGTTTTTATTTCATGTACTGGGCTTTAGCTACAACTCAAGCCGAATTCTTAATGATCATTTCGCAGGCTATTGTTATGCGCCTAATCGAGAGCTTATAAAAACCACATCCGAAGGAAAAAGTGCTAAAGCAATATATACCGATAGCCAAGGTAATGTCATTTTTTCTCTCTTTATCCCTAATACTTACTTCACCACGGTCACAGTAGACTTTGTGCGTGTAGGAACAGGAACAACCCTTAATCGAGGTGATATTAAATGCGTATTATCACTAAAAGAGAAAATTGAATATACCCGTTAACCCATCCTAAAAAGGAATACTCATGACAGATGAATTTCTCCATGGCGTCGAGGTCGTTGAAATTGACAGCGGCCCACGCCCAATACGTACCGTAAAAAGCAGTGTGATTGGTTTAGTGGGGACGGCACCCGACGCTAAAGAAGATGTTTTCCCCTATGACACACCCGTTTTATTGGCAGGTAGTTTAAAAAAGGCTGAGCAACTAGGTAATACAGGTACTTTACCTGCCGCCTTGCAAGGTATTTTTGATCAGATTGGGGCAATGGTTGTCGTTATTCGGGTTAACGATAAACCACCTGCGGCTCCCGAAACAACTGATAATGAAAACACTGCACTGGGTGCCATTATTGGTAAGAAAGGTGAACCTAATACCGGTATTTATGCACTGCTTGATGCTAAAAGTACCGTACATGTCGAACCACGTATTTTAATTGCGCCAGAATTTTCACATATCAAAGCCGCTGCTGATGCCTTGATCACAGCCGCTGAGCGCTTAGGTGGAGTGGCTATCATTGATAGTCCTAACACGACAGGTGAAGAAGCAGTTAACTACCGTAAAAAGTTTGGTAAACGTTATGCCTACCTGGTCGATCCTTGGGTTAAAGTCTGGAATAGCAATGCTAACGAAGGTAAAGGCGGCATTGTCATTGAACCGCCATCAGCCCGAGTCGCGGGACTCATGGCTAAAATTGATAACGACAATGGGTTTTGGCATTCTCCCTCGAATAAATTAATTAACGGCGTGCTAGGTACCGCTAGACCGATTGATTTTAAACTCGGTGATAAAAACTGCCGAGCCAATTACTTAAATAGCAATGAAGTCACTACCATTATTCAAGAAAATGGCTACCGCCTTTGGGGCAACCGGACCTGTAGCGGTGATCCTAAATGGGCCTTTATTAATGTGGTACGTACAGCCGAAATTATTTATGACTCATTGCAACGTGCTCATATGTGGGCGGTTGATAGAAATATCAGCAAAAACTACGTGGCTGACGTAACAGAAGGTGTCAACAATTATCTACGTCGGTTAAAAAATATCGGGGCTATTTTAGGCGGCACTTGCTGGGCTGATCCTGATTTAAATACCCCGGACGCCTTAGCAGATGGCAAGGTGTATTTTAACTTTGATTTTACTCCACCCACCCCAGCTGAACACATCACCTTTAATGCCACGTTAACCGACGATTATTTTAAGGAGGTACTCAGTGCACGCCAATAATGTCACTTATGCCACCCTGTTTATTGATGGGGTAAGCCAGGCAGGACGAGTGCAGTCTATTACACTTCCCAAGCTCACGGTTAAAACCGAAGAGTTTCGAGGGGGCGGCATGGATGGTGTTACTCACCTGGATATGGGGATGGAAGCCATGGAACTAAGTTTTACCATTGATGACTGTAATATCAATGTACTGAAAGAATTCGGTTTCCAGCAAGGTAAACAAGTGCCGTTTAATATCAAAGGCGTATTGCGCAACCCTGGTCAGGGTGATCAAGGAATTGATGCGGTTTGCCGTGGCCTGGTCAGTGAAATAGATTTTGGTGAATGGAAACAAGCCGAGCTATCCAGCTTAACGACCACGGTCAAACTGGATTACTACAAACTCACCATCAATAACAAACTCATTTATGAGATTGATGTGGTTAACCATGTGCGTAATGTTGATGGTAAGGATCATATGCAAAAAGTCCGTGATTTATTAGGACTTTAATTAAATCAATAAACCAAACTCTCAATTAAATTAATACACAACCCAATAGGTAAAACAATGAGTGAAATTATTACCCTACAATATCCAGTTGAAAAGAATGGCGAAACCATTAATGAAATCACCTTACGTCGCCCCAAAACCAAAGACATGAAAAACATTGAAAAACGGGGTGGTGGTGAAATTACTCAAAGCATCCATATGATTGCCGATTTATCCGGCTTGGATATTAACACCATAGAAGAACTGGATGCCGCAGACTTTCAACACTTGAATGAAGTGGTGGCAGGTTTTTTAGAATCGACTGGCAATCAGTAAAACAAATCTGCCTGGCCTTATCCTACTACCTGCGAGGTACCCCACTGTCAGAACTGTTAGACATGGACCTCGACGACCTGCTTGATTGGTACAAATCCCTCCCTAAGCAACAATAATAATCATGGCGAATAAACTCAACATTGCGATTGGCGCTTATATTGATAAGTCGCTGGCGAAGTCAATTAAAAAAACCGAATCTGCTGCCAGTCGGTTAGGTAAAGCTTACCGGGAAACCAATAAAAAACTAGCCGCTGTACGACAGGTGGATCGGTATCGCCAGCGTCTTGCTCGATTACGCCAACAGCAACAACAAGCGGGTGGTAGTAATCAGCAGTTAGCCAATGCGATTCGGCGTACTGAGCAATCCTTGTCGCGGGCTTCACGTTCTGCACAACGCTATGGAGTCAATTTAAATAACTTGGCGCGCACACAACGACAGTTGCAGCGTACCGCCCGTTTCCAAGGACTTCAGCAATCAGGGATGCAACGGCTTGGCCAGTTAAAAACCGCCGGTAAATGGGCAGCAGGTGGGTTAGCCGGAGCAGCGGGTGGTTTGTTGGCGATGGTGAAATCTACGGCTGATCGAGGCGACCCCATTGCTAAACATGCGGCTAAACTGGGCTTTAGTGTCGAAGGGCTTCAAGAATATCAATATGCGGCTGAGCGTTCTGGGGTGTCTACCGCGCAATTTAATACTGCCTCCCAACGGATGGTACGACGGGTATCGGAAGCTGCTGCTGGGATTGGTAAAACGGGTAAAGCGCTCAAAGAATTAGGATTAGATGCTAAGTGGTTAAACTCGCTGAAGCCTGAACAGCAGTTTGAGCATATCTCGGAAGCGATGAAGCATATCCCCAATAAAGCCGATCGTGTGCGGCTGGCGATGAAGTTATTCGACACCGAGGGTGTTGGGCTGGTTAATATGCTGAATGGCGGAAAAGCAGGCTTAGAGGCATTAAGAAAAGATGCCAGAGCCACCGGTAATATAATTTCAAAAGAAGATGCCAAAAACGCAGAGGATTTTCAGGACGCCTTTTTAGATTTTAAACTAATCATTGGCAGTGTCAGTAAATCCATTGGTGCCAAGTTTATGCCCTTGGTTACCCGCATGATGATTAAGTTTAAAGCCTTTCATGAAAAATACGGTGCTCGCTTTAATCAAGTGTTAATCCAGGTAGCTGATTCATTAGTGAGTGTGGGACGGTTTATGTGGAACCTGGGCAAAACCGTCGTTACTGTGGCTAGTAAAGTCAGTCATTTTATTGAGGAAACCATTGGTTGGAAAAATATTGTGGCTGTTGTGGGTGCATTAGTTGGTGTGAAATTAGTCGGTGCCGTATTGGCAGCTGGGTCTGCATTAATAGCATTTATTCCAGCAATAAAAGCCGTTGGGTTAGCCATGATGGCCAATCCCATTGGCCTAATCATTAAAATCATTGCGATTGGTGCGACATTAATTATTACCCACTGGAGTACTGTATCCACATTTTTAGGCGATACATTTGATACTGTTGCTAATGCTTGTAGTTCAGCATTTGAAACCATTAAACACTACTTTTTCAATTTTACGCCGCTAGGTTTGCTGATATCTAATTGGGAACCAATCACAGACTACTTTGGTAACTTATGGGAGAGAGTCAAAGCAATATTCGGTGTAGCCTGGGAGGCTATTAAAAACTACTTCTTTACTAGTACACCTCTAGGTTTATTAATCGCTAACTGGGACCAGATCAAAGACTATTTTAGAAACCTCTGGGATTCTGTGCTTAATGCATTCAGCTCAGGGGTAAATAACATTAAAAACAGGCTTTCTAGTTTTTCAGCTAAAAAGCTATTCATGAAGGTCTGGCAACCAGCTATTGATTGGCTACGTAGTAAGTTTCAGTGGATTAATAAAGCCATAGAGAAATTAAAAGGCATCAAGCGTTGGTTTACTGGCGATGATGAGGAAGAAAAGAAAACTGTTGCCGGAAAAATTAACCAGCGAACGCAGCAACGCAGAGCCCAGATACAAGAGACACAAGCGGTTAATGCTAAGCAAATTGAAAAGCGGCTACAGCAAATCAACCAACAAAAAAACATGAATGTCACCACTCACCTAAACGCACCAATTACCATCAATGCAGCCCCAGGTATGTCAGCAGAAGAAGTCACACAGCAAGTGAAGGATGCTTTAGAAGAGCGTGAGCAAGAGGCGGAAGCCAGGCATCGTGGTGCACTTTATGATATGGATATGGCGGCTGCTCTATGAGTTATACACTACTCAAGCTGGGTGATTTTATATTTTCCATCAAGACAGCCAGCTATCAAAAACTTCGTCAACAATGGCAGTTTACATGGGCCAGTCAGCCTATTATCGGTGGTTATCCTCAGCAACAGTATACCGGGGAAACCGTTCGAACGATGGCTTTAAGTGGCACCATGTACCCTGGCCAATATGGCAGTCGTGATAGCCTACTTCATATGGTTGAGCTAGCCGGTACAGGTGCACCCTTCATTTTGGTAGCGGGTACTGGCGAAATACTCGGCTATTGGTGTATCACCCAAGTGAGTGAAAGTGGCACCTACCCGGATAAGGAAGGCATTTGCCGTAAGATTGAATTCAGCGTGAGCATAACCTACTATGGCGACAGTATACCGAACAAAGGACGGTGATACCCTGGACTGGATTTGTAAGCAGTATTATGGTGATGAAGCTTTTGTACTGCAGGTGTTAGATGCTAATCCGAGATTAGTGGAGAAAGGGCCTGTTTTACCTTCAGGGATTGAAATTGATTTACCTGAGCTTAAATCTAAAGCTCAGGTAGCAGAGAGTTTGTGGTCTTAAGCTGATAATATTTATTTAGATAGCCTTTCTCCAACTAATTTATTTAGCTCAATTGCAGCTTGACTAAAATTTAGTTTTTGGGCTCTATGCTTATCGCAGCGACAGAATAGTCCTGTTGGAATATGTGTGATTTTAACGGCACACCTTTTTACTACGACACCTGCCATACCCCATTCACCAGGAATAATATCAACCTCAATATCTTTTTTTTCTAAATTTGGAAGGTCATTAATATCAAGTTTTAGTAATGTAACTCTATCTTCTTCCATAAATTTTACTACTTCAAATAAACTCAAAGAATAATATTTCAATCAATTATAGATGGATATATTTTAATCATTTTATGCCTTCATTACAAATCACCATCCCATCATTTCCCGTCAACATCCAAAACTACCTAATCAGTCTCGAACTCACCGACGAAGCGGGTATCAAGTCAGATAGCGTAACCCTAAAGCTTTCTGATCATGAAGGTAGCCTACCTATTCCGGCCAAAGGTACCAAGTTAGCAGTCGCCATCCAGAATATTCATATGGGTGATTTTATTATTGATGAAGTATCACTCTCTGGCCCACCGAATCAAATGACCATTCAGGCTAAAGGAGCAAATCTTCGGGATCAGATCCGCAGCCCTAAATCACGTTCATGGCATCAAAAAAAGCTGGTAGATATTGTTACCACAGTGGCCAATGACAATGGATTGAAACCAAAAATTGCAGAAGTATTTACGCCTATTGTCATTGATCACATAGACCAGACAGAAGAGTCGGATATTAATTTTTTAAGTCGTATTGCGTTAGATCATGGGGCAATAGTTAAGCCCATGATGGAACATTTAGTATTTGTTGAACGAGGGAAAACTAAAACAGCAACCGGTAAGCAATTGTCAGTAATAAGAATTTCTAAAATTAATAAATGGAATTTAAAAGCTCCTGACAGGCAATATTATAAAAGTGTGATGGCTAAGTATCATAGTGCTGAGGGTGGTAAGACAGAGCATATAAAGGTGGGTAAAGGCGAGCCGATCTATACTATTAAAATGGTATATCCAACCAAGGAAGCAGCCCAAGCCAGTGCTAAAGCCAAGCTAAATGGGTTGAATGATACAGAAGCCACTTTAAGCATAACGTTAGTGGGTAACCCTGAGCTGATAGCTGAGCGGCCAGTGATTATTCAAGGTGTAAGAGCTGGTGTTGATGGTCAGTGGGTGGTGAAGCAAGCAAAGCATTCTTTAAGTGCTTCTGGGTATACGACGAGTGTTAGTTTAATTAAGTGAAGTATAAAGGGTGTTATACGTCACTACAACGTAATGTATCACGTCATAGTGACGTTCATTAATAGTTAGACGAATATCGAGATTTGAGTACAATGAATCTATTTGATGCAATTATCCCGGTCGAGAAGCAACATCCAATATATAAGCTAATTTGCGAAGAAAAGTACACTCCCGAACGCGTGGTGCTTTTAGATTGGGCGGATGGTTTTATAGATCGTGATGGGAATTTTGTACATGAGTTTCAAAGCACTTTCGAACCATGTTTATGGGAGCTGTATTTGCACGCATGCTTAAAAGAACTTGGAGCATCAATAGATTTTTCATTTTCAAGGCCAGATTTCGTTGCTACTTGTGGAGAGAGTATTTGCATTGAAGCAACAATCGCTGCCCCACCGGTAGGTGGGGCAGCGCCTTATGGGCATGATGCTTCTGACATTCCAGATGATTTAAATGAATTCAATTCTCAATCGACTTTGAGAATATGCAATAGCTTTTCTTCTAAAGAGAAAAAGTACAGGGAAAGTTACTGTCATTTATCTCATGTTCAGGGAAAACCTTTTGTAATTGCTATAGCCTCATTTGATAGACCATATTCTCACATGGCGGCAGGCCGTCCAGTCCTTAGCGCGCTGTATGGTCTTTATCATGATGAAGAAATGACTATTGCTAGTGGGTCCCCTGAAGTGATTAGTTATAATGTTGGTGGTGTTGTAAAGAATGAAATAACTGATATTCCACTTGGATATTTTGTAGACGATTCCTATAGTCATATAAGTGCAGTTGTTTATAGTTCGCTGGCTACGTGGGGAAAAATAAGGGCTCTAGCCGATAATCCTAATGCCAATTCAGTTTACACCACCTTTCATCCTAATGACGCTGACATTAAACCAACAATGAAAGTCAACCCCAAAAGGGAATACGTCGAAGATTTGTTTGATGGGTTATATGTATTTCACAACCCATTCGCTACAAGACCATTGAATAAAACTACTTTAAATCATTCTCGAGTGGCTCAATTTTTTGTAAAAGAAGATGGTGAGCTTGAAGTTATAGCTCCTAATGATTTTCTGCTTGTACGCTTTCTGCAAACAGTAAATAAGAAGATGTAAATGTGTGAAATAAATCGCCTAACAAAAGCAATCGAGAGGGACAATAATCACGCCTCTACGGTTTGCCGCTCATTGCTGGTGTTAGCTTCACAATAAACTTTTTTCTTATAAATTTATTTTTTATCAGTCTACCTCTACTTGCAGTTATTTTTGTAAGTAGTTTTTCCCTTGTAGAAGGAGACTTCATGCCTAAGCCTATCTTTGCCTGGATGGGCGGCAAGCGCCGTTTAGCCAAGCATATCTTACCGCTATTTCCTGACCATACCTGCTACGTTGAACCGTTCTGCGGAGCAGCAGCCTTATTTTTTATGAAGGAGCCTTCGAAAGCTGAGGTATTAAATGATACATCATCAGATGTAATTAATTTATTTAGGGTAGTACAGCATCACCTAGAAGAGTTTATCCGTCAATTTAAGTGGGCCTTGGTTAGCCGCCAATTGTTTGAGTGGGTGAATAGTACCCCACCCGAAACGCTAACCGATATCCAACGAGCAGCCCGGTTTTACTACCTGCAACAGCTAACCTTTGGCGCTAAACCAACAGGCAGAAACTTTGGCACCAGCACTACCACACCATTGAGATTAAACTTAACCAGGCTGGAAGAAACCCTTTCACAAGCTCATTTGAGACTAGCGAGGGTAACTATTGAACACCTGGACTGGCAACAATGTGTTAAGCGTTATGATCGGTCACACACGTTATTTTATCTTGATCCACCTTACTGGGGGACTGCTGACTATGGTTGCGAGTTTGGTTTTGAACAATACCAAACCATGGCAGAACTAGCCAAAACTAGCAAAGGCCGATTTGTCATTAGTATTAATGATCACCCTGATATACGGCAAGTGTTTGATGGGCTTGATATTAATGAGGTAAAAATTAATTACACGGTAGGAAGTAACAACAGAAAGCAATCAAAAGAGTTAATTATTTGTAATTAATCAGCCCAGGTTAAAACCTAGGCTCAATATCTCCTGTTCCTACTTCACCTAAATACCTTAACGCTTTTAGTTCTTCTGGCTCTACAATGCTAACCCCGCCTATTGCTTCAATAACAATACCAGTCTTTTTAGACAAGGCTGTTAGCTCTTTGATGAATTGCTGTAAGCGTTGTTCTTCGGTTGGGGTGGCTGGTTTCATCATGCTCTCCTTGCTGGTGTTTGTTTACATATCCAGACTAACTCTGGTCTAAACACCCAGCAAGCAGAAGCGTTAATTATCTGCGTCTGTACGGACGATAAAATATAGTCCCATGCTCAAGAAGGTATATTGAATTACCAGGTAAGCCGTAACAAAATACAAAGGATGATAGGTAATAACGCAAGCACTCTAATAATCTTTCTTTCCAGCTTTACCTGTATTGACTTACTAAAATAGTAAAGTATTAACGACAAGGATACCATTAGAAATGCCATTATATTAGCACCAAGAACATCATCTGGATCAGCAGGAGTTACGGTATCAGGATCAAAAAACTTATACTCATTTGGGTCTGTGCTACCAAGAGGGAAAAAGAAAACCCAATTGAATATGAGCAATAAGTACAACACTATACGTTTTAATATTTCTATCGTGTAGCTCATATTATTTTAAGAGTTCTCTCATTTTGTCAATTTTTCTGTATAAATCATGACCATAGTTTGAAATACCTCGTTGCCGTATGATATCTAAGTTTGCATTTCTGCCTAATAGTTTATGTGGATAACCCATGTTGTATAGATATCCTGAAAGCTCTATTTTGTAACGGTCAAAATCACTTTTAGTGTAACCTGGATAAATTTGTGAAAGCATATCAGCAAGGTACTTAGTAACAACAGCTATATTGACTTGTTCATTTTTCAATAAGTTAATAACATCGACTCTATTGCAGTAAGTTAACTTTTTATCCACTCCCCCAGTTTCAGCAACTCTTCTAATTTGTATTTCAACATCACCAAAAGAGGTTTTTTCTGGAGCCCGAGTAATTTCAAGCCATTCTGTCATTGACCTTACTTCATGACCAACTATATTTAGTAAGCCTGCATCTCCTCCTGCTTCTGACCAAGCTATTCCTGCAATAACTTCAGGCATGATGTTATGCCTTCTAGCTGATAAGGTGATGCCTGTTTTATTATCTTTTACCCAAGTATTTTTAAACTGAGCTAAGTTAGATTGTGCTGGATCGCCACCTAGACCGACTGCTCGCAAAGCTTTAACAAATGCGTGGCCTAAGTAGTCCAAGTTATCCCAATCATGATCAGGTTGTTTTGACTCTTTAATTAACTCTTTGTACTCATCATGAGTACAAATATGTGTGCCAAACAGGCTCTCTTTATTTATGTCATTGCAAAATGTGACTTTTAATTTCCCAATCGCTGAGAATATTTCAGTTCGCAACACGACTTTATGTATCTTATGTTGGGAAGCATGTATCTGTACTTTATCATACATTAGTGAATCATTAAGAGGGCTTAATTGCTTGCTTATTTCAAGTTCAGTTTGACCTTCTGGAATTTTTAAGACGACTATTCCTTGCTCATTGGTATTGGTTCCGTTAACTGATGCTTCTGGAATAGGGCAACCTTTAAAATCAACAACTTTAATCGTTACATCAACCAAGTTTTGATCCTGTGAAGGTGCTATAAACTGAGAGACCAAGCTTTCAGATGTTACGTTGTTTGGGCTTATATCTCTAAGTAATCCTGCTGCTGAAAGACCCTCTTTAGCAGAGCTAACTGAGCTATAGCCAACTTGCTCAAACCCAAGCTGAGTAATAGAGTCATTTGAAACTAGTACATTGCCATTGCTGACTTTACTACCAACCATAGCAACTGGTTTATCATCAACTAAAATACATGGATGCCCAGTAAGGATAACACTGCCATCACTCAATTTATCACCCACACGAGCAACGGGCTTGCCATCCTCAATATGGTTTGGACTACCTTCAACTATCGTATTGCCACCAGAATCTTTATCACCAACGCGCGACCACTGAATCATTGTACTGCACCACTACTAACTGTCTTCTAATAAGTAGTTTAGACAACACTAATTGGCTCTGCTGGTAAAAAGTCAGGTTTAAAATTTGAGTAGCTTGTTTATTTAATTTACCTCTCTTGCCGGCATCGAGAGGTAATCCTTATTTACTGCATTTTAATTGAGGTTGTATATTTTATTGTATATTCAAAAATTAATTTATCTCCTTTATTGTATTCAATAATTATTATCATTAACTATAAAACATTGATAGGCATACTGTGTTTGTTGTGTATGTAATCGATCAAGTCTCATAATGCAATTCAAAAGCATATACTGTTGGTGAATTAATAGATTTACTTCATTTGCTAGTTCCTCCACATCAATGATGGTCCCGTGTCTATCTCTTATATGGGTCAATTTCTTCGCAATGTATTTTGAGCGTCTGTCAGCAATTGTTTTTATATTGGAATAGTTAAAAGGCTGACAGTCGTCGGGACTAAGATTTTTCATTTCGAATTCCTTCTATAAATAGTCCTTACCTGTCTTGTGTGAGTAGTAGAACTGTCTACTCGTTTTACACTGCCCAAATATACAGCATAAATGATTGTGAAATAAAGCACACAAAATAATCAATCGGGCGTTTGGGTAAGAATCCCACCCAGATATACAACTAATTGCTTATTTAGAATGATTGGTTGGGTGAGATATCACCCAAAAATTTGAGATCGTTAGTGCAATTTTGTATACCACTTGTTTAAAATGCGTTCATGATGAGTAGTAATCAAACAGTTAGTAAAAGAGTTAAGCAAAGACAAGCCCGTATCAGACAGGAGTTAGATATCCAAAATATTTCGGTTAGACAGCTTGCTCAAACGTTAAGCAATAAGTGGGAAACTAACCGCAAAATAATATCTAGTGGCGACATGGGCCTCGACTATGCACAACAAGTCTGTGATGAACTGAGTAGAGACTTAATTTGGTTGTCAACAGGCCATAATGGTGGTCAACGGTTATCCAAAGTATTCAGTATGCTGGTTGATCTGTGTGATAAGGACCCCGAATATGCTGATACTGTTATGGACTTGGTTGAGAAGATGTGGGATAGAGAATGCCAGGACTAACCTGTCGCATAGCTAGAAAAAGCCTATTTTGAGTGTCACACTAATGCTACGCAATTCGAAAGTAAACATTGTCCAAATAGCTTCACAAGACAGAATTATTACAAATAAAGCCTTTAATAATCAGATAGTTAACATAACTGTCATGTTGTCATGACGCCCTCCGGAGGCAAAGGCCAGAGGTTCGAATCCTCTAGGGCGCGCCATTAAAAATCAAGTATTTATCCCCTTCTGCAGCTTCATGAAATTATCGAGTATCACGCAATTTCTCAAAGTACCTATCAATCAATAGCAGTGACACAAGCCGTTAAACAGTTTGTCCCATAAAATACCTAGTCCGCTATAACATCATTCTGTCGCCTTTTATTTTTACATGCGTACTAACCCCCCGTATGAGATAACTACTTCAAATTGATCAAGTTGAAGCAACTTTCTTAGTAAACTAGATTTCCCTATATCACGTCACGGATAAGACAAGAGCAATACAATGGATAACACAACAACTGCAAAGAATGGTATTAATCATATAAGGGAGCAAGCTAAAAAATTCTGTAACTACTTAATTTATTTTTTTATTATTTTATCAGTAGTGAGCTTTTCTATTGAAACCCTACCCAACTTGGCAAACCCAACTCAGCAATTGCTAAACTACATCGAACTTATAACCATTAGTTTTTTTACAGTTGAATACCTATATAGGGTTTATTATTCAGAGCAAAAGCTAAGTTATATTTTCAGTTTTTATGGAATTATTGATTTATTAGCTGTTTTACCCTTTTATATTACAACAAGCCTTGACTTGAGGTCATTGCGAGTGATCAGGCTATTTAGATGTTAAGAATCTTAAAAATAATTCGTTACTCTCAAACAATCAGGCACTATCACAGAGCACTCGTTATCGCCAGAGGAGAACTTCTTGTATTTGGCTTTACTGCTCTTATCTTATTGTATTTATCTGCGGTAGGTATTTATTATTTTGAAAATGCAGCCCAACCAGAACAGTTTAAGTCAGTATTTCACAGCCTGTGGTGGGCTGTTGCCACCTTGACAACAGTTGGCTATGGGGATGTATACCCAATAACGCTCGGCGGCAGAATGTTCACATTTATAATTCTAACTATTGGACTCGGCTTTGTTGCAGTACCAACCGGCTTATTAGCATCAGCCTTATCTCAAGCTAGAAATGAAGAAAGCCAATAGGTATTAAATAGATCATAAAAAATATTAAACTTTCGTTACAATTTGTTTCACATTTACCATATAAAACCAGTGACGTATAACTTGATAATAAACAGGAAACAATGATATAAATCAAGTACGGGTGTCATGCATGAAAAAATTTATAGCAACTTTCTGTTTAACTTCACTCACTCTTACATCCTATGCAGCTAATACTCCAGATAAATGTAACCAGTTAGCAACATGGAAGGAGCAACTTAAATGCGTAATGGATTATGCTGATTCACTTCCAAGACCTCGCTTCAGTGACCAAAATCTCAAACAAAATATCACCCTTGTTGATAATGCACTTGATAAAGTTGTACAGATAAATGGTGTAAGTTTTGAGTGGCGTAGCAATAACCAAAAAGATATTGGCGTTATAGCACAAAATGTTGAACAAGTATTTCCTGAACTTGTAAGCACTTCACCAAAAACAGGTTTCAAGCAAGTTAACTATGCTGGCCTTTTAGGTGTTTTAATAGAATCTGTGAAAGAGCTAAAACGTGAGAATGAAGCTTTAAGGCAAGAATTGGGGCTATAAAAAACTAATAATGGGGTGGATAAAATACCCCATCAAACTGTTCACTTAAAATAAAAAAATCAATCCACGCAACATTAAAATAAATTTTAACACCTATAAATCAGTAATAAAGTATTGTATCTTTTTTCTGTAACAATTGATTTATAAATCTTTAATTCCACTATCCTCTTTTAAGGACAATCCTCATCCAAACCTTCAGCATTACAACAATTTTAAGCTAAAATACAATATACGTCAGTGGATTTAAAAAAATACGCTCTGCGTCATTATCATACAGCGGAAACACCAGATGAAAGGCATTATTTTTACCGAATTCATAGATATGGCGGAAAAATATTTTTCCCCAGAAATGGTAGATATTTTGCTAAGTGAAACAAACCTGCCATCTAAGGGTATTTATACATCTATTGGCAGTTATGATATCAGTGAATTACTAGCCTTAATAGACGTCTTAAGCAAACATTCTGATAAAACAGTTAAAGAACTACTACAGTTTTTTGGGTTCTACCTCTTTGGACGTTTAGCTAGCATTTACCAAGAATTACTGACTGATATTACTGGTACTTTTCAAATGTTAGAAAAACTAGATGATCATATTCATGTAGAAGTTAAAAAGTTGTATCCTGATGCAGATATACCTAAATTTGAGGTAATACATATAGACAAAAAAGAGCTAAAGATCCGCTATCAGTCATCACGTCCGCTAGCAGATCTTGCTGAAGGATTAATTAAAGGATGTATCGCCCATTATAATGAAAAGTTAGAACTGACAAGACATAATATAAGCGAGTACCCTCCCTACGAAGCTTTATTTTGTATAAATGATGTAAACGGCTATGGCAAATGATGAAGTTTGGTTACGGCGTTTAAACCGTGAAAGGGCTGCTCGTCAAGAAGCAGAAAGACTACTCGAAGAAAAAAGCCGTCAACTTTATGAAATAAATGAAAAATTAAAGACTCAGCAAATAGATCTAAAGGAAAAAGCACTTAAACTTGCGGAAGCAAAAGACAAGGCCGTAGCGGCGTCTGAAGCCAAAAGCACCTTTTTAGCTCAAATGAGCCATGAAATACGTACTCCTATGAATGGTATTTTAGGCATGGCTCAACTACTAGCATTAAGCCAATTATCTTCAGAACAGCAAGAGCAAGTAGAGGTAATTAGACGGTCAACTGAAGCGTTGCTTAATATATTAAATGATATTCTAGATTACTCAAAAATAAACTCAGGTAAGTATACGCTTGTAGAAAAAAATTTTAATTTATTTGACTTAATGAGCCAAATCGTTTCTACAATTGCACCAATTGCAGAAAAAAAACTTATTTCTATTGGTTGTGCTATAGAACAAGAAGTTCCACTGAAGTTAACAGGTGATGAAGGTCGTTTGCGACAAGTTATTTTAAATTTATTAACTAACGCAATAAAATTCACAGACAAAGGTGGTATTTATATTCACATAAGAACTCTAGAAAAAAATCAACAAACAACAACCTTACATTTCTCAATAGAGGATACAGGCAGAGGCATAGCTAAACATAACCAACAAAAACTTTTTACTGAATTCCAACAAGTTCATAATATTAAGCATAAGCCTGTTGAAGGAACAGGACTTGGCCTGGCTATTTCGAAAGGCTTAGTACAGCTAATGCAAGGTAGTATTGGTTTTAAATCTACAGAAGGTAAAGGTAGTACGTTTTGGTTTTCAGTCAGCTTACCCCCTATTGTTGAAGGCTGGCACATGGCTCAATATACTAAAGTGCCTGTTATTGCTTGGGTAACTGATAACATTTTACAAAAGATGTTTACAATTCAATGTGAAGCCTGCAATAGACAAGTTATATTCATTCAAAATAAAAAAATATTATTAAGTGAACTACAAAAATTTAAGATTGCACAAATTTGGTTAGACTTAGACATTATCACTGAACAAGACTTAGAAAGTTTATCTTCTACTAAACAATTACAACAATACTTAATAATTACCATAAAATGGCCACATAGAAGCAAAAACAAACTGTTTCCTCAAGCTCAATACAATTTACTGAAGCCTCTCAGACCTAATACTTTTATTAATTTATTACTAGGAAAACCCTATGTTTACGAACGAGATGAACAGGAGCCAAGCTCTCCATCCATACTAGAACAACTACCTTCACTTGCTCCTATTTTAGTCGTAGATGACAATGCAACTAATTTAATGATAACAACTAAAATGCTTAATAAAATAGGATTTTCTTGTTTAAAAGCAGAGAATGGACAACAAGCTATCGATATCATCAACTCTGCAGAGTTATCTTTAATACTAATGGATATTCAAATGCCTGTTATGGATGGTATAGAGGCAACTCAAGTCATTCGCCGCACTAATCTGTCTAAGCTGCCCATTATTGCTTTAACTGCTAATGCAATGGAAGGTGATCAGGAAGAATATTTAGCCGCAGGAATGAATGACTATTTAACTAAGCCTGTTAAATTAGAACAACTCCAACAAGTGTTAAAGCGGTGGTTATTGTAAAGTTTTCTTCAGAGCAAATGTAGGCGCGCCACGCCCCTACAACTCTCGCCTCATTTTTTCTATCACATCTTTTGTCGTTGGCTTAACACCACGCCAAATGTGAAACGCAGCAGCGGCCTGCTCGACAAGCATACCTAAACCATCAATCTGCTTTTGTGATCCTTTTTGTTCTGCCCACTGGTTAAATGGTGTTGCTTCTGCACTATACATCATGTCATAACATATGGTCTGCGGATCAATAACCACCTCTGGCAATGGTGGGATATTACCATGTAAACTAGCAGAGGTACCATTAATAATAATATCAAAGGTTTCACTTAATTCGCTAAAATTAACAGCTTCCATTGCCATTAAGTCTGCAAAATCGTCGGCCAGTTTATCTGCTTTTACTACGGTTCGATTTGCAATAGTAATTTTGGCAGGTTGCTTTGCAATTACTGGTTCTAATATTCCTCTAACTGCACCGCCTGCACCTAAAATCAGTATTTTTTTATTTTTCAGTGCCACTTGTTGGTTAATTTCTAAATCAGTTACCAAGCCTACACCATCTGTATTATCACCGCACAATTGATTTTCTTGATCAAGCCAAAGGGTATTAACAGCTCCAGCCCGCTTAGCAGCCTCGGTTAACTGCTGAGCATAATGCCAAGCATTTTGTTTAAATGGCACCGTGACATTAAGGCCTTTACCGCCTTGAGCAAAGAAATCTTTTATGGTTTCCTCAAAGGCTTCTAATGGGGCTAGCAGTGTATTATAGGTTAAATCTTGGTTGGTTGTTCCTGCAAACAACTGGTGAATAACAGGGGATTTACTATGAGCAATAGGATTACCGACAACTGCATATTGGTCTGTCATGTTCTACTCTCCTCTCTATAATCACTCTATATCCACTCTTTATGAATTAAAAATTTTTCATAAAGCTCTGCTTCCAAGCTGCCTTGTTGTGGTTGCCAGTTATATTCCCAGCGCACCTTTGGTGGCAATGACATTAAAATTGATTCGGTTCTACCACCAGACTGCAAACCAAATAGCGTACCCCTGTCGTATACTAGATTAAACTCAACATAGCGGCCACGACGGTATTCTTGGAAAGCTTTTTGTTGTTCGTTATAGGCCTCGTTTTTACGCTTTTTCACAATTGGCTGATAAGCCTTAATATAGCTATCACCTATGCTTTGCATGAACTGAAAGCTTTTGGCAAACCCCCACTCATTTAAATCATCAAAAAATAAACCACCAACACCTCTTGGTTCATTACGATGCTTTAAGAAAAAGTAGTCATCACACCATTTTTTATAATGAGGATAAACATCATTGCCAAAAGGCTCACAGGCTTCTTTGGCCGTTTGATGCCAGTGTTTACAGTCTTCTTCAAAACCATAGTATGGCGTTAAATCATAACCACCACCAAACCACCACACTGGATCAGCACCTGGTTTTTCCGCCATAAAAAAGCGAACATTAGCATGAGAAGTGGGCACAAAAGGGTTATGAGGATGAATAACTAACGATACCCCCAATGCCTGAAAACTACGTCCCGCTAATTCTGGTCTTGCAGCGGTTGCTGATGCTGGCAAGCCTGCACCAAATACATGAGAAAAATTAACTCCCCCTTTTTCGATGACAGCGCCATTGCTAATCACCCGAGTACGACCACCGCCTCCTCCTTCTCTTTGCCATTCATCCTGCTGAAATTTCGCTTCACCATCTTCTTGTTCTAATGCACGACAAATATTGTCTTGCAAGTTAAGAAGATAATTTTTAACGGCTTGAATATCTGGCTGAGTCACAATGGCATCCACTATTGAGGGGTTCTTGCAAGAAGTATATTTAATCGGAAGGAGAGATGGCCATCAAGAATAAAGTTACCCACAGCGAAGGGTATTACCGTAATATTTGGTTAGTAATCAAATCCCTAATCTGCGATGGCTTAGTCTGATTACCCCGCTCTCCAGAAACAACTGCATCCAGTTTATCACCAAACTGTTGCCTAACTGCCTGCTCAGTCTTTAGTTCTGGCTCACCAGCTAAATTAGCTGAGGTGGAAATAATTGGCTTTCCTATCAACCGACAAAGTTTCGTTACAACAGGATGATCACTTATCCGAATTGCAACAGCACTGTGTTCTCCTTTAACCCACTGCGGCACCCAATTCTCAGGATCAGGAATGAGCCAGGTAACAGGGCCAGGCCAACTTGCTTTAAGCTGTGTCAGTTGTTCAGCTGTTACAGACTTAAGTAATGGCTCAATCTGACTTATATCAGCTGCAACCATAATCAACCCTTTTTCCATAGGGCGCTGTTTCAGCTTAAGGATTTCCTCTACTGCTGTCTGCTGCCAGGGGTCACAACCAAGCCCCCATACTGCTTCAGTAGGATAAGCCACGACACCGCCGCGGTGCATAGCACTCACGGCGGTCTGAAATACATCAGCTGTCATAAATAATAAGAGGATGCTAGCCGTTTAGTTGCTTTTGCAAAGCTTCGTTTTTTGCTAACACTTCTTTAGCATTTTCTGCACGATCAGCTTTTAAACGCTCAGCTAAATCTGCGTCAGATACTGCAATGATTTGTGCAGCAAGGTAGCCAGCATTTTTTGCACCCGCCTTACCAATTGCCACTGTTGCAACAGGAATACCACCAGGCATTTGTACTGTAGACATTAATGCATCTAAGCCATCTAGAGGGCCTGCATCAATTGGCACGCCAATAACTGGCTTAATAGTTAAAGATGCAACTACACCAGCTAAGTGAGCAGCCATACCTGCACAAGCAATAAAAGCAGCACAACCACGCTGATCAGCACCTGTAACATATTGATGAGTAGCATCTGGAGTACGATGAGCTGAGTGAACCCGCACTTCATAAGGAATTGACAGTTTTTTCAAAACTCCAATTGCCGCTTCAACTTTTGGAAAGTCTGAGTCAGACCCCATTAAAATGGCCACAAAAGGCTTAGCCATAGTTAGCACCTCATTAGCAAGTCAGCAAAAAAGAAACGCAAATTACCCCACCCCAATCAGGGATGCAAGACTAACCAGTTGGTTAGGTGTTATTAATAGTTCTACTCTATATTCTTCTGGTAAGCATTTTATAATACTCACCAGTGTTTAAAATTGTTGGGTAGGGTTTCGTACTACCCCACCTGGCACAGAAGCAATAAACCCTTGCATCTCCAGTTCCAGCACCAGATTATTAACATCATTTGCAGCTAGCCCAGTACGCGCCATAATCATATCCATAGAAGTGGTTTCATCACCAATAGCGTCTAAAACCTGCTGCTGATTAGGGTCTTCCAGCACTAATGGTTGAATGACTGGCTGCTCTTCAGGTTCTTGGGCCTCTACAGCCTGACACGCTCCCCTAACAACAGAATAAGTATTTAAGCTATGCTTTAGCTCTTCCCAGATATGCTCAACACTATCAACCAGCTTAGCACCTTGTCGAATTAATTGATGGCACCCTTTACTGAGTGGATTATGGATAGACCCTGGAATAGCAAAAACCTCTCGCCCTTGCTCCGCAGCTAATCGTGCCGTAATTAATGAACCACTTTGCAGTGCTGCTTCAACTACTAGCACCCCCAGCCCAAGACAACTGATAAGACGGTTCCGACGTGGAAAATTACTTGCCTGTGGTTTAGTGCCTAAAGGAAATTCAGAAATTAATAAGCCACTTTGACTAATTCGTTCGGCTAATGCTTTATTTTTTGCGGGATAAACCAAATCTAAACCAGTACCAACGACAGCTATTGTGTACCCTTCTGCATCTAAAGCACCTTTATGGGCAGCTGCATCAATGCCATCTGCCAAGCCACTGGTGATAGTAAAACCGCCTTTCGCCATCGTATTAGCAAAGTGATAACTATTTTCCTCGCCACTTTTGGATGGATGGCGACTACCCACAATAGATAGTTGTGGCATCTCTAATAAATCTGGGTTACCAACAGCAAATAATAAAGGGGGCGGGTCAGTTAAGTGGCTAAAAGCACTCGGATAACCCTCATCAATACAGGAAATAATATGATGGTTAGGATGCTCTAGCCACTGCGCCGTTTTTACCAGCAATGACTGCAGCTGATCATACTCTTTACCAGAACCTTGCTGAATTTCTCGTATTATTTCAATACTTTTAGGGGGTAAATAGTCAGACAGTTTGCTGGCAGATTGCTGCAATGCCAGTGAAGGACTACCAAATCGTGCTATTAACTGACTAAAACGGTTAGCACCAACACCGGATACAGAGTGCAACAGCACCCAGTCTGACAGTTTTTGCCATGTTACTTGTTTAGACACGTTTTCTGTTCTTTAGCAGGGAGGGATGGGGCAATATGCCCCAGACTTTATGAAATTACTATACCCAAAGAGCTGGGTATCTATTCAAGGATTAATGACGCCATCTCCCGTTTTAATTGGTTGTGTTGCCTTCAACACCACCGCATAGCTCACCTTCTCAAACGGACGATATATCATCAATAAGCCCACTTCATCAGGTGGCATATCGACATATTGTTTAGTTACGTGATCTTTGATAACTAACTTTTTGGTAATAGACATGATATTACCAGTCTCTAATCCATCACGAGTACCACGGTTAATCACCACATTATCAAACTGGCCAATTTGGTTAACCCCACCAACCACAGCTAGAATTTCACCCTCAATATCTTTTTTAGGTGAGCTTGGGTGGAAGACTGGCTGCAAACGACGTTCTTCCGTTTCCAGCATTCTGTCACCAATTCTGATTTCACTATTACTCTCAGTAATATTGATTGTGGCAATATCATTAGCAACGTCTTTTATTTCACCAACCCCAATATCCATCACCATTACACCTAAAAACTCATTAGTTTTTGGGTCAGTAAATCGCTCTGCACGGCGGAAAATACCATAAGCTGATGCATCGTCTTTAAATTCGCCACGAGCATAAATGAGGTCATTAACGCCATTAATAATCCGCTCTTGCCGGCTGGAAATTACATATGGAGCTTTTTCAATAACATCTTCATCATCAATTATACGACTTCGGTCCATGAAACTATTAATAGCATTCAATGGAATAGCAGGGATTGCCGATTTAATTGGAGTTTTACGAATTTTCGGGCTCAGCTTAATCACTCCCCCGGCCCCTCGCTTACCAATAGTCAGATAAGGTTTACCATCAATATAAACCAAGTTTATCTGGTCTCCTGGATAGATAAGGTGGGGGTTTTTAATAATTGGATTTACGTGCCAAATTGCAGGCCACATCCAGGGCTTAGTCAGAAAACGGTTAGCTATATCCCACAACGTATCACCTTTTTTCACGGTGTAAGAGTTAGGATGATCAGCTCGGATGGGATTTTCAGCAGCCACGGTTGAAAAGCTGACCAGGCAGGAAAAAACAACCCCAAGAAGCGATTTCCTCATGGTGTTATCCTTTATTGTTACTTATCATGTTGGCATTCACCACCCGTTTAAACCCTGTAAAAAAGGGAAAACAAGCAGCATTGATTATTTCATTTCAAATATACTAGTCTGAAAAATTTACCAAACCACAGAAATATTCAGACTACTGCTGTAAACAACTAACGATTGGAGCAAAGACTCCCCCTCTCCAAACTGTTCACTGCGCTGGTTAATCACAACAGTCAGCTAACAAGTAAAACGCTTGTCTTGCACAGCACCCAGATTCAGCTACAAACAGTTACTTAAGCTACTTTCAATTACTTAAGCTACTTTATTAAAGAAAACAGTCAGACAATCTATCTATATACAAAATACCAACTATCTATAATAAGTCTCTTATAGCATTAGAAACTGTTCACACTCTCTATGCGCAATATAGCGCACTCATTAAAGGAATACAGGGTATCAACACCAAATTTTGTGAAATAAGCCACTCTTATAAGCTGGCATAATTACATATTAGCAACTGATATAGTGAATAGTACTCTAAACTTTAGATTTTCTATTTAAGACTCTAGAGTGATCTCTCTATGATGGCTTAAGTGTTCGCTTTTCAGTCATTGCCAAGCTAGCTTATCAACAATAAAATTAGCTATAACGATTTTCGAGGATATCAAGCAGAATGGCCGTTTTAGATATTTTAGAGTTTCCTGATTCACGCCTAAGAATCAAAGCTACACCAATAGAAAAAGTAGACGACTCTATTCGCAAGCTAGCCAATGACATGCTAGAAACTATGTATCAAGCACCGGGTATTGGCTTAGCTGCGACCCAGGTAAATGTTCATAAGCGGATAGTTGTTATTGACGTTTCTGAAGACAAAAGCCAGCCATATGTACTCATTAACCCTGAGTTTAAAGTACTAACTGACAAGCTTGACCATATGCAAGAAGGTTGCTTATCAGTACCTGGCTTTTATGAGGATGTCACCCGTCCAGAAAGAATTAAACTCACCGCACTAAATCTGGATGGTGAACAATTCACCATGGAGTGTGAAGGGTTACTGGCGGTATGTGTTCAACACGAAATTGACCATCTTAATGGAAAACTGTTTGTTGACTATATATCGCCATTAAAGCGTAATCGAATTAAGAAGAAGCTAGAAAAACAGCACCGTTTTCAAACGGCGTAATAGCCAAAGACACTGTATTTTAAAAATGCTATTACACTAACTAGTTGCCATATGAAGCTGTCTTGATATAGATTTATCGATTTAGGGTTGTTGCCAAGCGACAACCCTTTTTTATTTGACTATAACCAAGATTCCATGAGCATAAAGCCACTACGCATCGTTTTCGCCGGTACCCCGGAGTTTGCTGCTATCCATTTACAAGCTTTACTGGATAGCCAGCACCAAGTCATAGCTGCTTACACTCAGCCAGATCGTCCTTCTGGGCGTGGCAGAAAGCTAACCCCAAGCCCAGTTAAAGTATTAGCTGAAGCCCATCAAATACCCGTATTTCAACCTACCAGTTTAAAGTCAGAAGAAGCACAAACGGAGTTAGCCAGCCTTAACGCCGATGTGATGGTCGTAGTCGCTTATGGTTTATTACTGCCAAAAATCATTTTAGAAACACCTCACTACGGTTGTATTAATGTCCACGCTTCTTTATTGCCTAAATGGCGAGGGGCTGCCCCCATTCAACGAGCAATTGCTGCAGGGGACAAAGCTACAGGTGTCACCATTATGCAAATGGATGTTGGGCTGGATACTGGTGATATGCTCACCATCAGTGAGTGTGAAATATCTGATCAAGAAACAGGTGGCTCATTACATGACAAGTTGGCTGAAATTGGTTCACCAGCACTTCTAAAAACTTTACAACAAATAGCTGATGGTCAGTTGCAACCTAAAGTGCAAGATCATGAAAATGCCAGCTACGCACACAAGCTTTCCAAACAAGAAGCTCATATTAACTGGGAACAGTCAGCGACTGAGCTTGATTGTTTGATTCGCGCTTTCAACCCTTGGCCAATTGCCTTTACTGAACTTGATGGCCAGCGTATTCGAGTTTGGGAAGCAAAGCCTTTGGCTGTTAATGGAAAGTCCTTAGCTATTCTTTCAGCAAATAGCTCTGATCAAGCACCTGGCACTATTATTTCTGCAAACAAAGAAGGGTTAGATATTGCCTGCGGTAACGGCACTTTACGTATCACCAGGCTTCAGCTTCCCAACAGTAAATCAATGAGTGTTCAAGAACTTTTGAATAGTCGTAAAGAGCAGTTTCAACCGGGAGTTAAGTTAAGCTAATGTCAGACCATCAGCCGGTGCGAATGGTTGCAGCTAAAGCCATTAAAGAAGTTATTAACCAAGGCCAGTCACTTAGCCAAATATTACCTCAATACAGTCAGCAAGTAGCACCTATAGATCGTAGCCTATTACAAGAGCTGTGCTACGGTACGCTACGCTGGTATTTTAGATTATCTTCGTGTAGCAAGCAGTTGCTGGCAAAGCCACTAAAAAGTAAAGATGCTGATATATTTGCACTGATTTTGCTTGGTCTATATCAGCTGGTTTACACCCGGATTCCAGCCCATGCAGCCATCGGTGAAACAGTAGGTACCTGCCAGCTACTTAAAAAAAACTGGGCAAAGGGTTTAGTTAATGGTGTATTAAGGCAGTTTCAACGCCAGCAGCAGCAACTGCTAGAGCAAGCTGATCAGACGCCAGAAACCTTAACTTCACACCCCGACTGGCTACGCGAGCTACTCACTCATCACTGGCCTGATCATTGGCCACAAATTATTGAGGCTAATAACAGCCACCCTCCTATGACTTTACGGGTTAATTTGAGCAAAATAACCCGTGATGATTTCTTAAACCAATGCAATGAAGCCAGCATTGAAGCAACGCCATGTCAGTTTGCAGGATCAGCCGTCACGCTGAAACAACCTGTACCCGTACAGAAAATTCCAGGTTTTAGTGAAGGCCTGGTGAGTGTACAAGATGAAGCAGCGCAGCTTTCTGCCACGTTATTAGATTTACAGCCTGGTCAACGAGTACTTGATGCCTGTGCAGCCCCTGGTGGAAAAACCTGCCATATTTTAGAGACGCAACCAGAGCTTGCTGAAGTGATTGCACTGGATGTTGATGGACAGCGGCTAGGGAAAGTGAAGGAAAACCTGCACCGACTTGATCTTAACTGCCAAGTAGTAGAGGGAGATGCCAGTAAACCGCTTAGTTGGTGGGATGGCCGCGAGTTTGATCGCATTTTATTAGATGCACCTTGCTCTGCCACTGGTGTAATCAGGCGTCATCCTGATATTAAGTTGCTTAGACGACCTGAAGATATCGATAATCTAGCGGTTACTCAACAAAGTATTCTCACCGCACTATGGCAGTTACTGAAACCTGGGGGACGACTGGTGTATGCCACCTGCTCAGTTATTCCAGAAGAAAATGCTGAAGTAGTACTAGATTTTCTTGAAAATCAGGCTGATGCAGCACTCAGCACTATTGATGCTAACTGGGGTATAGATACGGGTACTGGCCGACAATTGCTACCACAGATCAACGGTCATGATGGTTTCTTTTACGCCTGCTTATTAAAAACCTAGACTTGCATTATCAAATAACAGTAATAACAACAAATAAGCCTTTAGCAGATGAAAATCATTATATTGGGGGCTGGTCAGGTTGGCGGTACATTAGCAGAAAACCTGGCTAGCGAAGCCAACGACATCACCATTGTTGACACAAATGCCGAGCGACTGCGCGAATTGCAGGACCGGGTAGATATTCGCTCGATTACTGGAAACGCCTCATTTCCAAACGTGTTAAAACAAGCTGGTGCTGATGATGCTGACATGCTGGTGGCTGTCACTAATAGTGACGAAGAAAATATGATTGCCTGCCAGGTAGCTTACAGCCTGTTCCGCACCCCCACTAAAATTGCTCGTATCCGTCAAAACGCTTATCTCTCACACCCAGAACTGTTTCAAAATGATCTCATTCCAGTCGATGTCATTATCAGTCCAGAGCGCATTGTTACTAACTATATTCAGCGATTAATTGAACACCCAGGGGCATTGCAAGTGGTTGACTTTGCCGATGGAGCACTGCAGCTAGTAGCAGTAAAAGCTTACTATGGCGGCCCGCTGGTTGGTCAGGAGTTACGTTATATTCGTGAGCACATGCCTTCGGTAGATACCCGGGTAGCGGCTATTTTCCGACGAGGCACTCCCATCTTGCCGGAAGGCACCACGGTTATTGAGGCTGATGATGAAGTATTTTTTATCGCTGCAAGAAAACACATCCGTGATGTGATGAGTGAAATGCGCCGACTAGATGAAAACTACAAGCGCATTATTATTGCTGGGGGTGGCAACATCGGTGAGCGTCTAGCCTCGAATATAGAAAATCATTACAACGTAAAACTTATCGAAAAGAATATCGACCGCTGCCATCAACTATCCCAGCGACTGGATAAAACCCTGGTATTCAATGGTCATGCCTCTGATAAAGATTTGTTACTGCATGAGAACATTGAAGAAACTGATATTTTTTGCTCCTTAACCAATGATGATGAAGCCAACATCATGTCGGCCATGCTAGCCAAAAGAATGGGTGCAAGAAAGGTAATGGCCCTGATCAACAACCCTGCCTATGTAGACCTGGTTCAAGGGGGTGAAATTGATATTGCGATTTCTCCACAAACAGCCACCATCGGTAGCTTGCTTACCCACGTAAGACGAGGTGATGTGGTTAACGTGCACTCTCTACGTCGTGGAGCTGCAGAAGCCATTGAGGCAATTGCCCATGGTGATGAAAAGTCATCTAAAGTGGTTGGCAAAAAAATTGGAGAAGTTCCATTACCTGAAGGTACTTCTATTGGTGCCATTGTTCGTAATGGCGAAGTGATTATTGCCCACGATCATATTGTTATTGAGTCTGATGACCATGTGATCATGTTTTTGGTTGATAAGCGTCGAATTAAAGAAGTAGAGCGCCTTTTCCAGGTTGGCCTAACGTTCTTCTAAATCAGGAATTTCTTACCCATGCACTTTTCTACCATATCAAAAGTGTTAGGCATACTATTAATGCTGTTTAGCATTACTCAGCTCCCTCCCGCAATTGTTGCGCAAATTTATGGTGAAAAAGAAGTTGCTGTTTTTTTAGACGCTTTTCTTATTACATTAATTAGTGGGTGTTGTATATGGCTGCCTGTATTTCGTTCAAAAAACGAACTACGTACCCGCGATGGATTTTTAGTCACCGTTCTATTTTGGACTGTACTTGCTAGTTTCGGTGCTATTCCACTTTATCTGCTAGATAGCCTTAACTTATCAATCACTGATGCCTTTTTTGAATCACTATCCGGGCTGACCACAACCGGGGCAACAGTCATTACTGGGCTGGATCATTTACCCAAATCCATTTTATTTTATCGTCAACAACTCCAGTGGTTAGGCGGCATGGGTATTATAGTATTAGCCGTCGCTATATTACCTATGCTTGGCATTGGCGGTATGCAATTATACCGAGCAGAAACTCCAGGCCCTATAAAAGATACCAAGCTCACGCCTCGAATCACTGAAACAGCAAAAGCCCTGTGGTATATCTACCTTAGTTTAACCGTCACATGTTGTATTGCTTTATGGCTGGCTGGCATGGATCTATTTAATGCCATTTGCCATAGCTTTTCTACGGTTGCTATTGGTGGATTTTCAACCCGAGATGGCAGTGTTGGTGACTTCGACTTAGTGGGGGCTGAATTCATCATTGTCATTTTTATGATTATTTCAGGCATTAACTTTGCCCTACACTTTTTCGCTTGGCGTCATCGTAGTATTAAGCATTATTTGTCTGACCCAGAAGTAAAAGCTTATTTTTTTGTACTCGCCAGCACTTGTTTAATAACTGTACTTATTTTATTTACGACAAACTCCTACGATTTTGCACACTCGTTAAGGTATGGCATTTTTGAAGTGGTGTCTGTAGCCACCACCACCGGCTTCGGTACAGCTGACTTTTCCGTGTGGCCTGTGTTCTTACCTTATATGCTGCTATGGCTTAGTTTCGCAGGTGGTTGCGCTGGTTCAACTGCAGGTGGCATGAAAATGGTTCGGGTCCTGCTTATTTTTAAACAGGGCCTTAGAGAAATAAAACTGCTACTTCATCCCAATGCCATCATTCCCGTCAAGTTAGGCTCCAATGCCATTCCTGAACGAGTCATCGAAGCCGTTTGGGGATTTTTCTCGGCTTATGTGTTTTTGTTTATCGCCCTATTTTTAGCAAATGTGGCAACTGGTCTTGATCTAAAAACAGCCTTTTCCACTGTTGCATCCTGCATCAACAATCTCGGGCCTGCTTTAGGTGAAGCAACAGTCAATTACAGTAACTTGCCTGACGCATCAAAATGGATTTTAAGCTTTGCGATGTTGCTGGGGCGGTTGGAGATTTTTACGTTGTTGGTACTGTTAACCCCAACATTCTGGCGGCGCTAATTTTAGTCTTCGCTTTGGATAAATCCTAATTGGTTTGATCTTCACTCTCCTTGCTCATAAGAACTTTGCTGTAAAAGATCAGAAGAGTGAAATTTTTCACCTGATGCTCCATCTTTTTAGTTCGTAAAATACTTCTAACAGTTAAGGAGCATTTTATGAACATCACTAAACTTATTGTTCACTGCTCAGACACACCTGATAGTAGAGATGTCTCAGCAGCGGATATTCACCGATGGCACCTGGAACGAGGTTGGTCCGGCATTGGCTACCACAAAATAATTAAACGAGATGGCACCATTGAAAATGGCAGACCGGAATACTGGTATGGCGCCCATGCAAAAGATCATAACCTGGATAGCTTAGGTATTTGCTTAATTGGTAGAAAACATTACACCAATCAACAGATGCAAACCTTATACGACCAGTTAAAACTATGGTTAAAGAAATACCCTAAAGCGAAAATTTATGGGCATAGGGATTTCGACAATAATAAAAGCTGTCCTAACTTCAATGTACAACAATGGTGGGATATAACCTTCTCGAATGGCCTTTAGTGTTTGTTGTCGTCGCTCTTCACCCCAATCATTTATAAATACATAAACTCATGGGGCCTCATCGCTCGACGGCCGCCACTAAAAACCATTCGCTTTGCTTATAAAAATAGTCATTCTCGAAGCATATAATCATTAATGGAAAAGCTATGTGGTCAACAATAATAAACAGCCTAACAGGGGTATTTCATACCCTTTTAGTAAACAATCAGCGTAAGCAAGAATTAAAACAAGCTATCCATCAACGGCAATTAGATGAAATTCAACAGGGAAATATCAGTGCCACCGAGCTGGATTCATTGAGTATTCAGTCAAGAGGTTGGAAAGACGACTTTTTATTACTGGTAACTGTTATCCCACTCATCTTGTGTTTTATTCCAGGGATGAATGATCCAGTTAAACAAGGCTTTTCTGCACTAACCAGCAGTGTTCCTGAATGGTACATGTATGCTCTAGCTCTGGTATATATCGACACTTTCGGCTTTAGGCGAATTTTAAGAAATGTACTAACTAATTACTTAACCACCAAGTTTAAATAAATCTACTCTTCGCGAATGCATTTTAGAGTTTGTTGTCTTCATTCTTCACCCCAATCATTTATAAAAAATATAAACTCATGGGGTTTCATCACTCGACGGCCTCCTCTAAAACCCCTTCACTTTGAGTATATGAGAAATATACAATGGAAAATAAATACTACAATATTTTAACTGATATCGGTAAAGCACAGCTGACTAATGCTATATTACAAGGAGATTCCTTAAAATTAACCACTATTAAAGTCGGTGACGGTGGGGCTGATGAAGGCAAAGAAGTCTTCCCAAATGAATCAAATGCTTCACTAGTAAGAGAACGCTGGTCAGGAAACATCAATCACCTTTATGTCGATGAAAAAAATCCTTTATGGGTAGTAGTAGAAGCTGAAATACCAGCTAAACAAGGCGGCTGGTGTATCACCGAATTTGGTTTATACGATGAACAAGATAACTTAATTAGTATTGGCAAATATCCAAGAACCTATAAACCAAAAATTGAAGAAGGCAGTGGCAGCAGTCTTTATTTAAAGGTAATTTTAGAAGTAGCCAATGCGAAGAATATAGAGCTTAAGGTTGATCCTTCAATCGTGTTAGCGTCTAGGAGCTATGTGGATGAGAAGTTTTCTCAAAAAACCGATGCCATTGATGAAGATGACTCAAATAAGCTGGCTACAGCAAAAGCTGTACATGATTTACATTTAAAAAGTAAGCATCATTTTTTAAATATGCCTATTTTTCCTGAAATACTGCAGGAGAACAATAAGCTCAAAATAACCCAAACAGAAAATACTCTCACTATTGAGCCAGACCAAGTATTTATTATACGCGGCTGGAACCAAATTAACACAAGTGATTACAGTAGTTCAGAAAGAACTTTTAGTTTTCAACAAAATAAAACCTATCATTTACGTTGGAATATGGATAACGGGTTTACTTTATATGACTTAGAAGATAGCAACTATAATTCTAAACAGCTACCTGAAACAGATGAGATATTTGATACTCAGTATGATGATATGCTTTGTGTATTAGTAAAAGATGGTCAAGTAACCTCACTAATTAACCGAAATATATTACAATATTTTTATTCAGGAAAATTAAATAGCAAAGACACAAGCACAACTTTTGATCAATATTTAAATATATCAGGGAGCTTAGTTTTTCAATTAAATTGGTCCAGAATTCCTTATACAGATTTAGTCAGTAAAGTCAGAAATGGAGCAACTGGCTGGAACAATAGATTACACCCGAACACTGATGTCTTCTATATAAAAGAAGACTCATTGAAATATAAACCAAGCCATATTACAAGTGATCTTTCTTATGTAAAGAACCGAAATTTAATAAAAATTCCAGTTTTAGAGTCACGTAATGGAACTGGCACCTATTCAATTGAAGCATATAGATATGAACTATTCGTGAGCGTATAAAAATGGCAGAATTAGTATATTGTTATGATGTAGTCACAGGCGTAATCAACGGCAAAGCCCCTGATAATATTGATTATTTGCGATTCAATGGAGAGCAAGTAGTCGATGCCCGTAATTATTCTGAGTTTTATATAGATAAGAATGGTACTAAACATATAGTTCAGCATGAGGCCGATTGGCAACCTTTAATTTGCGATTTTAATGATGATCTAGTCAAAGATTCAAATGGCTGGCGAACTAAAACTGAACAAGAGAAATTACAAGAAAAAATAGAAGCAATTAAAGAAAATCGGCGACAAGCTTATCTTTTTGAAGCCGATCCCCTCCGCGCTGAATGTGTTTTTGATCAGTATATGAAGCGTGATGATGTAGATATTGAGGCGAAAAAACAGCAATGGGCCAAAAAAATTCAGGAAATTAAGGCACGTTATCCGTTTCCTAATACGTAGCAGCTACACCCTAACTATCTTTCACTGCCATCTACTTCAAAAGCTAATGGATATGGGGTAATAGGGTGTTGTGTAGCTGCGACAGGGATGTCGCTTTAGCTCTTGATGAGCCATGGATGGCTTTTCAAGAGCGGCGGAAGAATATCCTGCTACTCCATATCAAGCACTAAACTTATTAGCAACTGCCCCACTTAACTGAGCAACACCCCCAACCATACCAACCCAGCACACACCAAAGCTACCAGCACCGCAGCTGACCCCATATCTTTAGCGCGACCTGACAACGGGTGTCGTTCATTTGAAACACGGTCTACTACTGCCTCAATTGCTGAGTTCAATAACTCGACAATCATTATCAATAGGATACTACCAATCAACAATGCGATTTCTAATGGATTATCACCAAGCCAGATCGCTACAGGGGCGAGGACTAATAACAGCCAGGTCTCTTGCTTGAATGCCTGTTCATTTTGATAGGCTGCTTTTAACCCTTGCCAGGAATAAAGTGTGGCTTTTATCAGCCGGTTGATGCCAGTTGGCCTAGTGCTCTTCATTTAGTACTACCCTTGCGTCTTTGCTTGCATGTTTGCAAAAAAATCTGTATCTCTGGAGACAGTTTACGACTTTTACGAAAGAAGCCAATCACCCCTTTATGAACAACTCTCTTGGTTTACTTCCTTCTGGAAAAATACGTTACTTTTCAGGCAGCGATACTGGCAAAAGCGGGCCAGCACTAGCTAACATTACCAAGCACTTTGTAGAGAAATGTACTAATGTAGGGCTTTTTGCCCTGGCAGCACTAAAAAGTGGAAGCTCACTGCCTCCTACTTTTCGCTTTTGGTATGAATTTGCCTGCCAATATATGACCACTCGTTGCCACAGCCCTGATGGTGAAACACTATCACCAATTGAGCCATTAGACACAACAACCGCCGAGCATTTTTTACACAGTGCACCACCCATGATAGGTGCTGAATACTTGTCAGTTGCTGTACTACAGCAGTTATGGGTAGAGTTAGATAACTGGCTGATTCACGAAGTAGCACAGCACTATGATTGCTTGGCCACACTACTAAAAACACGTGCGCCTCATTGGCATCAAGTAGGGCGAGTTTGCTTTCATTTAGCCGAAAATAAAACAGATCCTGACTATCCATTCGCCTTCATGGCAACCTATTCTCCATCCTATGGCCAAGGAAAAAGCCGTCACTTGCCTCTGGCAAAAGCCTTGGAAGAGTATGCAGGCAGTAAAAATAAAGCACGCTTAATTCACTTATTGTCTCCTATCGATTTAGCCGCCAAATCAAGTGCACTAGTCAAAAACTTGGTAGATTCAGGAGATATATATCACCCCCTGGCCTGGAGTCCTCAAGAAGCTTATCAGTTCCTAAAAGAAGTTCCCTTGTTTGAAGAAAGCGGCATTATTATTCGTTTGCCTGACTGGTGGAAAAAGAGGCCTAGGCCAAAAGTCAAAGCCACTTTAAGTACTGGGTTAAATAATACCTTCAATGCTGATGCGATGCTCCGCTTCAATGTTCAAGTAGCATTAGGTGATAACAAGCTAACTCAAACAGAGTGGGATACCTTGTTAGCAGCTGATGATGGTTTAGCTTTTATTAAAGGCCAATGGGTAGAGGTAGACAAAGAAAAACTAGAACAAGCCATGGCCCAAATGAAAGCATTAGAAAAGCATGGTGAAGAAGAAGGGATCTCTTTTATCGAAGGTATGCGGCTACTGTCAGGTGCATCATCAGATTTATCAACAAGCACAGTGGAGCAAGATGCTACCGAATGGGCTTTTATTGAGGCCGATTCTAAGTTGTCAAAAATATTACAACAAATCCGCCAGCCAGAAACCTTAAAATCAGCACTCCCCAAACGCGCCTTAAAAGCCACTTTACGCCCTTATCAAGAAACTGGTGTTAACTGGCTCTGGCACTTAAACCAACTGGGACTGGGTGCTTGTTTGGCTGATGACATGGGGTTAGGGAAAACCATCCAGATTATTTCTTTGTTATTAATTCTTAAGAAAAATAAAGTCAATCGCCCATCATTATTGGTATTGCCGACTTCATTGATGGGCAACTGGAAGAGCGAACTGGAAAAGTTTGCTCCCTCCCTTAAAGCATTATTTGTACACCCATCATTAACCAGCAAAACACAACTGGATGAATTATCAAAAGCCAAGCAGCTATCAGGTGTTGATGTAGTTATTACCACTTATGGTATGTTACTACGTCAAATCTGGCTGCAAAACATTCAGTGGCATATGGTCGTGTTAGATGAAGCGCAAGCGATTAAAAATCCTGGTACCCAACAATCCAAAATGGCTAAAAAAATTAGAGCCCACGCCCGAATTGCTTTGACAGGTACACCAGTAGAAAACCGCCTTGCTGATTTGTGGTCGTTATTTGATTTTATTTGTCCTGGTTTACTAGGTACAGCTACTCGCTTTAAATCTTTTACCAAGTCCCTAGAAAAACGTGAGTCTGAGCAATATGCTCCGTTACGAAATTTAGTCCAGCCTTACATCTTAAGGCGCCTAAAAACCGATAAAAGCATTATTTCCGATTTACCTGACAAAACTGAGGTTTACGCCTACTGTGGTCTTTCGAAAGCACAAGCCAGCCTATATCAAAAATCTGTTAATGAACTAGCTACATCTCTTCGAAGTGCCGATGGAATGAAGCGCCGAGGGCTAGTACTTTCTTTTATTTTGCGGTTTAAGCAAATTTGTAATCATCCAGCCCAATTTATGTCCGATGGTGATTATAGAGCCCAAAGAAGTGGTAAATTTTTACGGTTGGCAGAAATTTGTGATGAAATTAGCTCAAGACAAGAAAAAGTATTGGTGTTTACCCAGTTTCGGGAAATGTGTGAACCCTTAGCTGACTTTTTAAGCGACTGTTTTGGCCAGCCCGGCCTGGTCTTACATGGTGCTGTTTCTGCTAAAAAGCGCCAGGAAATGGTAGAACAATTTCAGGCCGAAGATGGCCCACCGTTCTTTGTACTTTCTATAAAAGCTGGGGGGACAGGTTTGACCTTAACCGAAGCGTCACATGTTATTCACTTTGACCGGTGGTGGAACCCAGCAGTGGAAAATCAAGCCACTGACCGTGCTTTCCGTATTGGTCAAAAAAATAATGTATTGGTACATAAGTTTGTTTGCCAAGGTACCATTGAAGAAAAAATTGATGCAATCATTGCTGAAAAATCAGCACTTGCCAATGATATTTTAGAAGGTGGCTCTGAAGTTATGTTAACTGAAATGAGCGATAGCGAGCTGATAGAACTTGTCAGCCTTGATCTTGAAAGAACCCAAGTTTAAAGAAGGTGCCCTTATATGGCTTATGGTTGGTCTCCCTATGTTCCCGTTGCTCAGCGTCGTGCAAAAGCCAAAAAGCAAATGGACAAGCTGCGCAAGAAGGGTAAAAATATTCAGCCCATTGAAGTAGCAGGGCGTAAAATTGCGAAAACCTTTTGGGGTAATGCTTGGTGTACCCATTTAGAGAAGTTCAGTGATTTTTCGAACCGGCTTCCAAGAGGACGCACTTACGTGCGCAATGGTTCCGTTTGCCACCTAGAGATTCAAAAAGGAAAGATAGTCGCAAAGGTAAGTGGCTCTGATATATACGACATTAATATCAGCATTACCCCCCTTTCAAAAACTCGTTGGCAAACTATTAAAAAAACTTGTGCTGGTGAAGTGGGTTCTATTTTAGAACTGTTGCAAGGCAAGCTGTCTGATAATGTTATGACAGCTGTTACCAACCCTACATCAGGCTTATTCCCACAACCCAAAGACATTAAGTTGAATTGTGATTGTCCAGACTGGGCAACCATGTGCAAACATGTAGCTGCTGTATTATACGGCATTGGTGCTCGATTAGATCATTCACCAGAGCTACTATTTTTGCTCCGGGGTGTAGATCATATGGACTTGATTGATGCTGAGGTAAAAATCCCCAAAAGTACTCGGAAAAAGCCACAAGTGTCTGGAGATTTATCTGACATTTTTGGTATTGATTTAGATGAAGTACCCTCACCGCTTAAAAAAGAAGCCCCTGCACCTGTCAAAAAAGCGACTAAACCAAAAACCGCCAAAAGCATAGCTACCAAAAAACCAGTTAACAAAACGCCAGCGGCTAAGAAAACCTCTCAAACCTCAGCACAAAAGCCTTCAGTACCAGTAATCAATATCGCTCGTGGTATTCGAGCATCACATATTAAAAAACTAAGAAAACTATTTGACCTGACGGATTTAGAGTTTGCAAAATTACTTGGCAAGCCTGTCAATACAGTTCGTAATTGGGAAACAAAGCAAGGCATTTTAAATCTGAGAGCCTCCAGCCAAACCGCCTTAGAAGTTGTATTTAATATGAATAAAGAGGAAGCCTGGGAGCGTTTAGGTAAAAGTTATCAGTAACAGCTTAAGGAGCTTCTAATAACAAGAATTGACAGAAATAGTCATAGCGATGGGTATATACCCATTGCGAATAGTTTTTAGGGCTAGCCTACGGCAGTAAGGCTAGCAATAATAGCACTTAGCTGATAAAAAAACGTTATCGGTAAGCCATCAAGTGACGAAGACTCGTTAGCCTATATTAATAGGTGATTGGGGTGGAGAGCGACGGTAACAAAGCCTAAAAATCATTCGCGAAGAGTATATATGCCTAGAAAAATAATATTTAAATTGGATCATAATTTATCAACTTGTGTTTTCTATCAATTGTAAGCTATGGAATAACATCTGTTTCAGCTGCTCAACCAAGCTTATCAGACCAAAGTATTTATACCATTTCCGATCAACAGCAACACTCTGGATCAAAGCTTAACGGTTGTACCGACTATAATATTAAGTCACGAGCACCTAAATTAACTACACCACCCTCTCAAAAATTTCGCCATCATAGTAGTTCATTGATTAATACGCCAAAAGCTAACTGTAATCCCTAACAGATCATTATAACTAACACTAACTAGATTATGAGGGGTTTAATGAGTAGCCCACACTTAGCTGAGTTTGTACTAAGCTTTTAGAGCAACAGCCATAAAGTAGCGTGGATTTTTGCTTTAAACTCTTACAGGTAATATATGAAAAAGCTGCTTAGCTTAACACTCATAATCTATGCCAGCTTTACTCAAGCTAATAACACCATCAGCTTGGCTGGAGGAGAATGGCCTCCTTATGTTTCTGAATCCTTAAAATACTATGGTATTACCCCTAGAATACTGACAGAAGTTTTCGCGACTCAAGACATCACTGTCAGGTACCAGTTTACTAGCTGGGCCAGAGCACTAGAGATGGTGCGAAAAGGCAAAGCGGATGGTACTTTTCTTTGGTCAAAAACCTCAGAACGAGAAAAAGATTTTTTTTATAGTAAGGAACCTATTGGCAACATAAGCTATGTATTCTTTCATCTTAAAGATAACCCTTTTGCATGGAGTAGTTTTGAAGATTTAAGGGGTAAAAGAATAGCCGCAACTATTGGCTATCACTATAGTGATGAATTCAATCGTTATGAGAAAGAAGGGTTAATTAATATTAATCGAGTTAAGTCAGATCTACAGTTATTAAAAATGCTTTACAAGCAAAGAGTTGATATCATACCCCATGATTTAACCGTTGGTTATTATGAAATAAACAAACATTTCCCAGAAAGTCTGAAAAAGCTATTCACCAATCACCCTTTACCAATTAAGAAAAAGCCCGCATATTTATTAATGTCTAAAAACAATAACAACAAGAAAATAATTGATATTTTCGACAAAGCCATAGCAAATCTAAAAAAAAGTGGGAAGTATGATCAGTATTATTTTGATGATTTGCTCGCTAATAAGTATGAAAAATAGAGTTCTATATATTATAAGTGAGTCAACGTTTAACTAATCACTATCATTTTCCACCATATTCTGTAGAGCTGCGCTAATTTTTGGTAGCAATGTTTTATGTTTTTTATGCAGGTAATGATACATAGCCGCTTCTTGTAATGGAGGTAATAGCATTTGAATACCCTTAAGCCCTAGCCTATCAACATAGCTTTGACCTATAACAGGTGGGGCTATAACTATATCAACCCTATCAATTGCTAGCATTTGAAAACCTTGCTCAGGTGTATCAACAAATGAAACTTTAAATCCCTTAGTATTTTGTTCTGCTACTTTATAACCCACCATGACTGCGATTCTATATGGCCTCAGGCTTTCCCAGCCCTCAACTTGAAATATTTTAGACTTAACAAAAACAACTGAGCTAGAGCCAATATAAGAATAGGGTACTTGAATTAGATTTGGATATTGATTAGCCAATCCTCCCTTTCGAAATAGCTCTCCATCTATGACACCTTGATTAGTCAATGCCAACGCCCTTTCGCCAGGCAATTTAATAAACTTTACCTTAACTCCAATACTTTTATAGGCTGAGCGCAATATTTTCTTAGAAAGAACCGTAAGAGGGTCTTCGCCTGTTATTTGTGCAATAGAAAGCGTTAGTTCAGCTCCAGTGGAGGAACTAGCTATTATAACAGCTAAAATCCAAATGACTCTATACATTGACAAAAGTGTAGATGGCTTATACCTAATCTAGCAACATGAAGTATTAATAAAGATTAGTATAACTGTTGTTCATTTAAGGAAAACTCTAAGCGTTATTTCATAATTCAGTGTTAACTAAGCAACATTTTTTATGAAAAATACAATAAGTAGAGTACAATATTTGCTAACATTTCATGCCGAAATTATAAATTAAATTCACGCGATTAATAAAATAATTGTTATCTAAGAATTTAATTGCATGCTATGACCAACACAAGCCTCATGTAAAAGGAGAAGTTATGAGTGATTCTAGCCCAACTACTGAAACAAGCGCCAGAACAACTACTAATGTTAATACCAGTACAGATGAGAGCTCAGCAAAGTCTACTGCTACCCTAGTCTATGCCTTGCAGGCTGCAGCTTTTATATTAGGTATTACCTTCATTGTGGCTGTTGTTATTAACTATGTTAAAAAAGAGGATGTTCAAGGCACCTTGGCTGAGTCTCACTTCCGCTGGCAAATCCGTACTTTTTGGTTCAGCGTTCTTTGGACAGTCATTGGCTTCATTACCACAATCTTTATCATTGGTTATTTATTACTGGTCGCTAATGGCATTTGGACCATCTACCGAATAGTTAAAGGGTGGATTCACCTAAATGATGGGAAACCAATGTACAGCTAATTATTAATGGCTTGCCCGGATACTTTACTAGTTATTTTTCAGAATATTCGGGCTAACTATTAGATGAATCCGCCTTTATTAAAAATTTTATTTCTTAGATTAATAAATAGTTCTGATACTGTTTTCGCAGCTCAACCTTTCTGAGTTTTCCAGTCCCTGTCAAAGGTAATTCCGCTACCTGAATAATTGCATCGGGTAACCACCAAGAGGCTACGTGTTCTGCAAGTACTGCTCTTAGTTGATTTTTATCAAATGATTGGTCAGGTTTCACCACAATTAACATAATCGGCCGCTCTCCCCATTTCGGATGCTTGGCAGCTACAACACAAGCTTGCTGAATAGCAGAATCATGGAGCGCAGCATTTTCTAATATGGCAGATGAAATCCATTCTCCACCAGATTTAATCAGGTCTTTACTTCTATCGATAATACGTAAATAACCACTTTTATCAATTGTGGCTATATCCCCCGTATCAAACCATCCATTATCATCACACACTTTCACTTCGCTATTAAAGTAGCGTTCAACTACCCAAGGGCCTTTTACCTTTAAATAGCCACAGGTATCACCATTATGAGCTAGCGGCTTATTATTATCATCAAAAATTTCAATTTCTATTCCAAAGATCGGCTGCCCTGCAGAACTTTGAATTACAATACGCTCTTTTAAAGGCAACTCCATAACTCTAGGCGTTGGGGCGGCACTAGTTGCAAGAGGGCCTGTTTCCGTCATTCCCCATAGCCCCATCCAATAAATATTGTATTCTTTTGCATAGGCCTCAACTAAAGCTGGTGGTGATGTAGCTCCTCCCACAGCAATTAATTTCAGGCTGGGCACGTGATGATCAGTTTCCTGCAAATAATGATAAAACGTTTGCCAAATAGTAGGTACTCCAAATGCTTTATCAACCTGTTGCTGTTCAATTAACTGATATAAAGAAGCACCATCTAGCCGCGAGCCAGGCATCACCAGTTTACAGCCATATAAAATAGCAGAAAATGGCAACCCCCATGCACACACATGATACATTGGCACAGCAGGTAGTGCCGAAGTATCAGGTGACAGGTCTAAAAATTGCGAGCTGCCAGTAACGGTTGCATGTAACACACAAGCATAATGATCAGCTAAAACGCCTTTTGGGTATCCAGTAGTACCTGACGTATAACAGAGTGACGCTGCCTGCCGACTATCAAATCGCTGCCAGTCAAAATATGATTGCTGTTCACTAAGTAGTTGTTCATAGGCAATAACATTGGACAATCTGGTTTGAGGGAGCTGCGCTTGGGTGCAATTGACGATATAGCCTTTTACACTCGGTAATTCTTGATAAAACTTTTCTACTAACGGAATAAACTCAGGGTCAATAAATAAATACTGGTCTTCAGCATGATTAATTATGTATTTGATTTGCTCAGGAAATAACCTGACATTAATTGGATGCACTACAGCCCCAATACCAGATATTGCATAGTAACACTCTAAGTGCTGGTAATGGCTCCACGCCAAAGTACCGATTCGCTGCCCTGTTTTTACCCCTATATTTGTCAGTCCGTTTGCCAGCCGTTGTATCCGTTGATATGCATCAGCATAAGTATACTGATAAACATCGCCATCAAGTGTTCGTGATACGATTAATTGATCAGGGCTTCGTTCAACAGCTTTACGAATGATGTCGTGGGTAAGTAGCGAAAACTGCATTATATTCCCTTGCATAGTTTCTCCTTTAATTCTTATAGTTATACTCTTCACTTCGACTATATATACATTAGGCGAAAGCTTTGAAGTGAGTATGGACAACCCGGTTTGTAATAGGATATTACTAAATGAGACAACTTTCTAAAAAAATATTAATTTCTACAACTATAGTTGCAAGCATTATAGTCAGTACACAAACACTTGCAGCTAAAAAGGTATTACTCAAAACTCCTATAGCTTTTAATTCTTCTTTACCTGCATTAGGCACTCCTATCAAATGGGTTGCTCAACAACTGCCTCTGATTTCTAGTGGCACTATTAAAATGAAGCTGTATGAACCAAATAAATTGGTTGCTCCTTTTGAAATTCTGGATGCTGTATCTACTGGTAAAGTGAATAGTGGCTATACAACTGCCGGTTACTGGGCAGGCAAAATGGCGGCAGCCAGCTTATTTTCATCTATTCCTTTTGGGCCTGAAGCGCCTGAATACATGGCTTGGTTGTACTATGGCAACGGACTGAAGCTATATCAAGAAATGTATGACAATGCAGGCTACAAAGTAAAAGTCTTGCCTTGTGCAATTATTTCACCAGAAACATCAGGCTGGTTTAAAAAGCCCGTCAACTCAGCAGAAGATTTTAAAGGTTTAAATATACGGTTTTTTGGATTAGGTGGTGAGGTTTTACAAAAGCTTGGTGCTTCTACCTCATTGTTACCAGGCGGAGAAATTTTTAGTGCACTGGAAAAAGGAGCTATAGAAGCCACAGAATATTCCCAGCCCGCAATTGATGAAAAACTAGGCATCTATAAGGTAGCCAAACATAACTATTTCCCTGGTTGGCATCAACAGTCCACAATATTTGAATTACTTGTTAATAAAAAGCAATGGCAAGCCATGAGTAAAAGCCAGCAATCACAGTTATCAGCAACTTGTATGGCTTCCGTAACTAACTCAATTGCCGAATCTGAATATATTCAGTTTGATGCAATAATAAAAAATGAACGAGAGCGTGGTGTGAAAATGCATAACTGGGACAAAAAAATGCTAAACACATTTAAACAAGCCTGGCTGGAAGTTGCTGCAGAGCAAAGCAAAAAAGACCCTATGTTTAAAAAGGTTTATCAGGATTTATCCAGCTTCAGAGTAAAATATGCTGCCTGGGCCAGTAGAGCCTTTTTACCAAGAAATCTTTAATATACTCTTCGCGAATGATTTAAAACATAGAGAGTAGTATTTTATGAGGCAAGAAGAAAATTTGCCGGCACCGCCAGGTGTTAATGTAGTGTATTACTGGGTAAAGAAAACAGGCGAAGTTATTTCTTGGTCTTACGCAGTATTGATGGCTGTTATTATCTTACAGGTTGTTCTGCGTAAAGGTTTTTCCAATGGCTTGATAATATTAGAAGAATTACAGTGGCACCTATATGCCATTGGTTTTATGTTTGGTATGGCTTACTCTCAAGTATTAAACAGCCATGTCAGAGTTGACTTATTTTATAGCCATTTCTCAACCAAGACACAGCATATAATAGAAATAATAGGCTTGTTAATTCTAGTTATACCCTTTGTCAGTATTATTTTTATTCACAGCCTTGATTTTGTAGCTGACTCCTGGCGCATTAATGAGCGATCAGCTGCCCCTGCTGGGTTACCTTATCGCTGGCTAATTAAGTCAATTATCCCGATTGCATTTGTCTTGTTAGCAATCACTGTTATTGCTCGAATTTATCATGAAGTGTACATGTTAGTTACTCGCTGGAGATGTTGATGGAGGTTAATGAGATTTTAGTAATAGCCATGTTTTGCAGCTTTATAATTTTGTTATTTTCCGGTTTTCCCGTCGCTTATGTGTTAGCTGGCATAGGCGTGATATTCGCTGCTATTGGTTATTATGCAGATAGCTATTTTGATGCATTTACTGGCCTGGATTTCATGACACTAGGCTTGGTAGTTAATCGCATTTATAAAATTATGGATAATTGGATATTAGTAGCATTACCTATGTTTGTTTTTATGGGCCATATGTTGGATAAATCAGGTATTGCTGAAACCTTAATGGAGTCTCTCCAGAAACTATTTGGAAAAGTAAGAGGTGGACTTGCAGTCACTGTTACTCTCATCGGTATTATTCTGGCTGCATCAACAGGCATCATCGGTGCATCGGTGGTTTTATTGGCAATGATTTCCCTACCTGCCATGCGTAATCAACAATATAAAGACAGCATTGCACTCGGTACCATTGCCTCTGCTGGCACTCTTGGTATCTTGATTCCCCCCTCTATCATGCTGGTTATTATGGCTGACCAGCTCGGTGTTGCTGTCGGTGACTTATTTATGGGTGCAGTGATACCAGGATTAACGCTGGGTATGCTTTATGTTCTCTATATATTGACATATGGCTTTTTTCGTGCGGAACATTTACCAGCTCCCAACCGTGTAGAGCGAGTGAACGCCTATGTATGGCTTAATGTACTTAAAGCTACCATACCTACTTTATTACTGATTATTAGTGTTTTAGGTTCTATCTTTGCTGGCTGGGCCACTCCTACAGAAGCCTCGGGTATTGGTGCCCTGGGCGCAACCTTACTTGCTTTCAGTCACGGTAAATTAAGCTTCGCAGTATTCAAAGAATGTCTTCATAAAACCATGAATGTAACTGCTTACATTTTTATGATTTTTATCGGTGCATCCCTATTTGCCTTAGTACTAAGAGAATTAGGCGGAGATGAGCTCATCGAATCATTTTTAACTGGCTTACCTTTTGGTGACTATGGCATTATTTTATTCATTCTTGGTATTATTTTCTTACTCGGATTTGTATTGGATTGGATTGAAATTACCCTTATCATCCTACCCCTAGTTATACCAGTTATTTCAGCACTTAACTTAGATATACCTGGTTATGGTGTTATAGATAACCCTGAGATTGTTTGGTTTATAATGTTAGTCGCCGTTACCTTACAAACTTCTTTTCTCACACCGCCAGTAGGCTTTGCCTTATTTTACTTGAAAGGCGTATGCCCGCCTGATATTAATCTAAGCACTATTTACCGAGGTGTCACACCATTCATTATTCTACAACTTACTGGTTTGTTGATTATTTTACTATTCCCGGCCCTAGTGAACTGGCTTCCAGCAACTGTTTATAGTAGCTAAGTGAAAATCTCATTCGCCCCTCTACTGAAAGACCTATATCCTTGTTCCAGGCCTTCGCAATGCCAAATCCTGGCAATAAATATTGACATGTTTATTAAACAAATCTATAGAACCAATAGATAAACAGTAATTGATAGCACCTCAACGTAATGTGACTATTTAGCCATGTTAATCGTCTGTTTAAATAAATATCTATGTACTTTACTAAGATGAATAAACGTTTTTTTGAGTCTTTAGGTTTTTTGTTATTATTTTACTTAATGATTGGTATTGGCTACTTGCTGTTTAGCTCAATCTACCATTTCAACGCCTATGGAATAATAATGGGCCTTGTTGGTGGGTTTTTCAGTTATAAAATATTACTGAAATTTGGTGATGATGGTCCCTAATTAAACACACATTAGACGCATTTTTATAGTTTAATACCAGCCAGAGATTTAAACTCTGACTGGAAATTTTACGGTGTATAACTATTTAAAGCATAGTACAAAGGAAGAATCTGTTAATTCAGGATATCTTTCATTTACTAAATTATGTACATAACTCTGAAATTGATTAATATTTTTAAACTGTGCTTCTCCATAGTTAGGATCAAACAACGTAAATACTTTTTGCCCCCAATCTCTGCCACTGTTGACAAGCTCAACCTTTGCAGCTAAAGCGTGACCAGAGTCTTGCCCATTACCATGAATGGCAAGATAATATAGTCCAGGCTGGTTAATCTGGCTAATATTTAGCTTATCGTTATCAATCCCAGACTGACTTTCATCTAATTCTAAGCCATAATTTTCTTTAAAGTATTCAGTTAGTTTTTCTTCTCTATTTTTACCAGTAGCATTCCAGTGTTCACCAGCTGTATGTGCTCGGTTATTATCACTATAATACTGTATAGCCAGATTCATCACTTCTTCTTGACCATCAGTTAATTTAGATGCTGAAAACCCATCCATAAAACCAATATCTTGATAGAAGTTATCCTGGATATGCTGAGAAGCCATCCATTTCGCTGATAAAGCTGCACATATTCCTTCTTGCCCAAAGGCTCTTTCACCAATGAAACGAGATTGTTGAAATGGCGTAATTAGAGCTGCATCATTTTTTTGTGCAATCACAACACCGGGATTAACAAGGCTATCTAAAGCGCTTAATGAAGATGTGATTTTTTCCAACTGAACAGGTCCATCCTCTTTAAGCTCTGGGCATTTATTCAGTATATAGTTAACCGTTTGTTCTGAGAAAGTATGATGAATTGCAGCTCGAATATCAGCATTAAATCTAGGTAATGACTTAAATTTCAGGCCTAAATGATTTTCTAAAACATCCTTAATAACTTCTGCAGTTACTTTAGTCTGCTTTTGCTGCTTGGTAATATGTTTCAGCTCTTTTTTTCTATCTGTAATAAGTTGTCTAGCATGCTTTCTATATTCAGGGCTGTGCTGCTGTTGATAACTTCTTCGATCTCTTGGCAGCTGCTCAAGTGCTTCTCTTAATTCATCTTTTTTGCGCAGCTCAAAATCTTGATAACGGGGATCATTCAACTGTTGTTGTTCTTTAACTTCAGCTTGCCTTTGGTTTGCTTCAGCAGTGTGTTGCTGTTTTAAACTGCTCAACTCTTTTTGCAATTCAGGCACATGCTTATTTCTCTTAGAATACTCTTTTGGATGGTTTTCTTTCCATAAAGATAATGCATCTTCAACTTTTCTAAGCTGCTCTGGGCCTTGATTCTTTTGCAGTAACTTAATCTCTTTTTGTAATGCCTTAAGCTCTGAACTTTGGATATGTAGCCCACGCCTGTATATAGAGTTGCTAAAAGTCTTATTACCCGACTCAAGCAGCTTCAATGAACGCCCCTGCCAACTGGCTTGTTGGTCATTGCTTGTTGGAGCTGGTTGATTAGCAACCAGATTTGCTGTTGGTGTTGAATTGCCTATGCTTGATAAACCGCCCATGAGGTTTCCTATTCTAATAGTCTTGGAAGTTTGTAAATAATAACCTCAAACGATCGTTTAACTTTACTAATATTGATCCATTTTTTTTATATAACCGTGTAAGTATTTACTCATCCATTTATGTACCAGTACCACTACAATTGGTGTAAACACAGATAGGTGTATAATAAGCTACTCTTGTTGCTTACTTATGGTGTATTAATATGATTGAAAAACTTGAACAAATGCTAAAACAAGGACAAGACAACTCCATGCTACGATTTGGGCTAGGTAAAGCCTATCTAGATAATAAGCAACCCGACAAAGCAATAGAGCATTTTCAAGTTTGTTTGCAGCATGACAAAAATTACTCAGCTGCCTGGAAGTTACTTGGGAAATGCTATGTGGTGCTAGAAAACTGGCAGCAAGCAGCAGAAATTTATCAACAAGGAATCAACATCGCTAATGAAAAAGGTGATAAACAGGCTGAAAAGGAAATGCTGGTATTTTTAAAGCGCTGCAATAAACAATTAAATCAATAATACAACGGCTAATTTTATTTGGTCAATCACGAAACACTTTTAGAAATATAGCCAAAGCGAGGTACACTTGCATCCGCAAGTCCTATCAAACAATGAAGTTAATTCTGTAGTCGCTTATGTTCTTGTGGAAAGTAAAATTATTAGTAAAAATACAGCAATGAATGCCAGAATCCTTACAGAAGTAAAAATACCAGGGTAACAATTTCATAGGAGGAAAGATATAGTACACCAGGCTCTTTCAATAAAGAGTGTCCCCTCAGCTAGTGTGTGTGCTTTGTTATGCTAACTCTTGAGGCAGTGCAAGCCAAGTTTTAGGCCTGGCGACAGCGACCAAATAAACGTCAGCCGTTTCCAAAGGCATATTGGCGTGATGTTACTGTACTTCAGGAGCACTATAAAATATCAAAAATATTATCCACTTTACGGACTAGTCATGCTCAATTAAGCTTCTGCTCCAATACACCAATGACTAAGGCTTTGTGCGTGTCTGATAAGTTTGACTGCTTGATGGACAGGCGTCACTGCTCAAAGCCGTCGATGGTTAATCTCTCAATCTTGGGTGATTTCACTACAACGTCAACTGCTCTCAATTAGATGAAAGCAGCGTACTTGAAGGGTTGAGTGATTGGGTAGGGATATTAGCCGTATAATGTGTAAGTAATTTACTGTAACCCCATGATTGCCGAGGGGGCACGTCTTAGTTACTGATAGCATCAATTTTTGGAAAAGGAACTTTGAAGCATTGATGAATAAAGTGAGCTACATTGGTTATATGTAAAGGCATTATGCTATTAGTACAAAATGAGGTAGTGCATGTTTACATTCAGTTGTAATTCTTTAATGTTCTTGTTGATCTTGCTTTCAGCTAGTTCTACTTATGCTGATAATTCGGATTATATAAAAGCTTTATTTCATTATATAGATGAAGGTGATTTTTCGTTAATTTCTGAGTTAATTGATCAAGGCGTTAATATTGAAGCAACGAATGAAAATGGTAATACAGCTCTCATCTATGCTGTTGATCGCGGGTATATAAATACAGTCAAGCTCCTTATTGACAAAGGTGCTAACATTGAGGCCAGAAGTAAAGAGGATGGTTTTACCCCTTTAATGTTATCTGTTATTCATGGGAACATTAAAATGGCAAAACTCCTTATCGACAAAGGTGCTAATATTGAGGAGAGAGCTACTGAGCATGGTCTAACGGCCCTATTGATGGCAGTTTATGGGGGTAATATTGAAACAGTAAAATTTCTCATTGAAAAAGGTGCCAATATTGAGATGGCGACTTACGATGGCCAGACACCTCTTATTACGGCAGTTCAAAGGCAAACTCCACACCTAGAAATAGTAAAATACCTTATCGATAAAGGCGCAAATATGCAGGCGATGGATGAAGCTGGACAGACAGCTTTGAGTGTAGCTACTAAACATAGCTATGTAGAAATAGTTAATTTATTAAAGCAGGCAATGAATAAAAAATAATTATTTTGGGTTAAAACAATTAATAGGATTTAATGTTAGCAAAAAAAATAACCAGCTTTTTTCGGTGAACATAGCTTTCTACCAAAAATATTTTTAATTCGAGCGGTTTTCGTAAGGAAATAGAAAAGAAGACAATGTGGCTAGTGTAAAACTCGTTATCTCCTTATGTTCTTGTGCTAATTATTTTATAATTTAGTAGTTTTGAAAAATACGATGGGAAATTTATTTTCATTTCTTGTGTTCTTTTTTCCTAGTATTGTTATTGCACTTTCTGCAATTAGTCATTACTACAAAGGCTATGTAGTAACAAAAGCTACTACTGTATTTATTATATTTATTATATTCATTTCATCAAACCCACTCGACAAAGGTGTATATTTGAAAATTTTCCATCTTACGCATGCTAGCCAAGGGGGGGCGGGCCCCTACTCTAAACTATACCGCTCTTCTATTTTCGGTTGCTCTTCCAGTGCATTTTTATCTTCAATAGCTTCTACTAATAATGGCCAAATCAATCGATGATCAAAAATAGCGTTAATTTCTTTCAATTGGTTATGCAATAGATTTAAATCAACAGTTTCTGAAGAAATTAGAAAAGCATTAATGCCCATTCCATATTTTCTGCTTTCGTTATCAAATACTTCATTGTCTTCAGGACACCTCGAAAAAATTAAAAACTATACCACCACTTTGGATCGATATTTTTAAACTTTTCAGTCAGATTAGGCGTTTCGATATCAATGCGCTTTCTTTGTTTTAAATTAGCTTTACTAAAAGCATCTTTAAAATGCTGATGGTTTTCAAGTAGCGTTTGTAAACTACCATCGGCTAATGCTGTTTCCATGCCTAGCTTAATCGTATTGGCTAGTGTGGTATTACCTTTACGTACATAAAAGAAACGACCAAAGGGGTATACTAGAACCAAATTTTTGTCTATAACCAAACTACTATTTTTGTTTCGATATTTATCTAAAAAGCCATATACTTCATTTGCGCCCAAAGGAAATATATCAAGGCGTTGTTTTTCAACTTTATTTATTAACTGCGATACCCGGCTTGCTTTGATGACTTTAATCCCAGCATTTTCAAGAATGGGTATATCTCCCCAGCCAACTCCTTGACCAGCGATATACTGCGTTAGATCTACCAAATCTTTAACTGCTGAAAATTTATTAATATTCTGTTGATGAATAATAAATAGCCGCCAGCCAAGTATACCTCTATCGATAGGTAAATAAATAGGCTCAAAACGCTGTTCTAACTCTGCTTGATATCCCGCATCAAATATAGACAAAATCCCTCTTTCTACGAATTTTTTCGCACTTCTCTGGTTAACAGAAGGACCATGAAGTTTCAAGAAATAATCTTGTCCAGATTTTTCTAATGCCAGCTCTAATACATGAAAACCAATTGAGTCGCCTCCAATGCCATCCATATTAGGGTACATGACTTCGATATTCGCTTTTAGTGCTCCTGCGAAAACAATGCTGATAAAACACGACGATAGCATTGAAATGTATTTGAGCATAGTAATCCCCTTGCCTAACTACTCTACTGCTTGGTACAACCAACAGGCGGTATTGGAAAGCCACAATTCAGGAGCTGCAAATAATAGTGCAGCAATAAGACATATGTCCACTTGTATCAAAATTACTGAAACATCAAATTTAGCAAAGTAACTCTAAACGCTATATCACTTATTGAAACGTACTCTAGTACCTTAAAAACACAAAATAGATCATTTTATATACAATTTCGCTCGCAAGTTTCTGGCCCTTCTTACATTACATTTCTCTTGAGCCTCAGGGTCGCCAAACTAAGCTCGTATTGAAATCTCAGGGCTAGCCACTTAGCATCTCATTTAATAATCAACCTAGGTGTGTCTTATTCTTGGAACAACTATATGTCTGGACGTAACTCAACCTTAACGGCAGGCTCCTCATTGGATGCAACTGCCACCCCATCATCGGGTCGTTTACAGTGGTCAACCCGGTTATCTTTTATCCTAGCAGCCACCGGCTCAGCTATAGGGTTAGGGAATATTTGGAAGTTCCCTTATATTACTGGAGAAAATGGTGGTGGAGCGTTTGTACTCGTTTACCTCGCCTGTATTCTAGTAATAGGTATACCTCTGATGATGGCTGAGATAATGATTGGTCGCCGAGGCCAACAAAGTCCGCCAAATGCAATGGCATCACTTGCTAAAGAAGCGGGTAGCACATCTTTGTGGAAAATAGTGGGTTGGTCGGGGGTTATCGCCGGCTTTCTTATTCTTAGTTTTTACACAGTTATTGCTGGCTGGTCTGTATCTTATATTTCGGTAGCAGCCGACACTACTTTTGTAGGAAAAAGCCCTGCTGAAATAGGCAGTATGTTTGAAGGCATGCTTAGTGACCCCACCAGGCTCCTTACTTGGAGCACCCTGGTAATACTAATCACTCTTTTTATAGTAGGTAAAGGTGTTAAGTCTGGCCTGGAAAAAGCTGTTAACATTTTAATGCCATGCTTGTTGGTGCTTATTGTCATCATGGTGGGCTATGCCATGACGACAGGTCATTTTATGCAAGGCGTAAGTTTTTTGTTTAATCCAGATTTCAGCAAGCTATCTAGTGAAAGCATGTTGATCGCACTAGGCCATGCCTTTTTTACTTTAAGCTTAGCCAGTGGTGCTATTATGACCTATGGCTCCTACCTGCCCAAGAGCGTGTCTATTGCTAAAACTACTATCTATATTGGTATAGTTGATACTGTAGTTGCCTTACTGGCTGGTTTGGCGATCTTCCCTATCGTATTTGCTAACAACCTAGAGCCTTCAGCCGGTCCAGGCCTTATTTTTGTTACACTGCCTATTGCTTTTGGCCAAATGCCATTAGGGACAATAGTAGGTACTTTATTTTTTATCATGCTATCAATTGCTGCCTTAACGTCAGCTATTTCTATGATAGAACCCAGTGTCGCCCGACTCGTTGAGAAATTTAAAATTTCCCGTTTTAAAGCCTGCACTTTACTCGGCTTTGGCTTGTGGTTACTAAGTGTAGGCTCTGCCCTCTCCTTCAACTTATGGAAAGAGGAAAAGTTATTTGGCAAAACCTTCTTTGACATGGTTGACCACCTAACTGCAAACCTAATGATGCCACTTGGTGGGTTGGCAATGGCCATTTTCAGTGCCTGGATAATCCATAAGAAAGTTACTCAAGAAGAGCTAGGGTTAGGCAAAGGCGTGATGTACAACGTCTGGCTATTTACAATGCGTTTTATCACTCCAATTTGTATTGTGATCGTCTTTCTTAATGCTCTGAAAATTATCTAAATATATGAGTGGTATATACATAAAATAAAGCTAATTTTCTGTATGTACCACTCACATCTTCAATTTAAATATTAAACTTTATGTAGTTTACCATCTTTAAATACCCTTTTTTAAAGCCTCAACAGGCTTCTATCAGTAAAAACGGACACATCGTCTTTACCGCTTAGTCTAAAATAGTAGCAGAGATGTAAGATGGTACTTATCAATCATCAATTTTAAACATAAATGATAGAGGAAATTAGTTGTATATGAAAATATGGGTAGATGGCGATGCTTGTCCTGTTGCTATAAAAGATATCCTCTATAGAGCAGCTGAGAGGAAGCAGGTGTTAGTCACCATAGTGGCTAACCAGTATATGCAAACGCCACCTTCAAAGTTTATTTCTTTTTTGCAAGTTTCAAGTGGTTTTGATGTAGCCGATAATGAAATTGTAAAGCGAGTTGACCCTGGTGATTTAGTAATAACTTCTGACATACCGCTGGCATCAGAGGTAATTGATAATGGTGCTCTTGCTTTAAGCCCTAGAGGAGAACTATTTACTGAAGCAAATGTAAAATCTCGTTTGAATATCCGAGACTTTATGGAAACGATGCGAAGTAGTGGCATTCATACTGGTGGGCCAGCTCCATTAAGTCAGGGCGACAAGCAAATGTTTGCAAACCATCTCGATAAGTGGCTGCAAAAAGCAAAGTGACTCGTTATTCCCCAGAAGATAACTGGGGAAGCACTACTTGGTTGTGTAATCAATTATGTCCCCTATAGGTGCCACGAATTGGGTAATTATTACTAGGGTCTTTTATAAACTCTATTCCAGATACCAATAAGTCCAATTCAGGGCGTGCAAATGGGCCATTAGATATATCAACCAAATGCACTTGACCATTTTCATTAATGACAAAAATACCGGGTTCAGCAAAGGGATGATCGGTTTCTTGCTTTGATCTTGGATTAGAAATGTATAAACCTAATTCCTGCATTTGCTCAATACTCAACCCGTAGTAAATTGGAAAGCTGACTTTCAACTCAGTTGAATGTTGCGTTAATTGCGCCTTATCATCAGCCGAAACAGCAACGAGTTCAACTCCAATCTTTTGTAACCGTTGCTTGTAATTTTCCAGTTTATTAAGGTATTTAGTACATAATGGGCAGTGTTTGCCACGATAAACCACCACCATTTTCCAATCCATATCCTCGCTAATAACATCAAGGTGAACGGGGATTTCATCCTGTTGATTTACTATGATTTTAGGAAAAGGGGAACCCGCCAAAATTGCAGAATGTGTCATACATTTGCTCCAAGGTTATTTATTAAAATGCTATTTTTTAACCATAGCCAAGGCAATTCTCACTTTGCTCAGCTAGGCCTGTTGACGACTGAAATTCACTCTATTTACTATTTTTCTTGATAGAAGATTTTCTTGATAGAATAAATCACAGTTTAACAATTAATTTTCCTTGATTTTTTCCAGTAAAAAGTAAGTTCAAACCTGTAATTGCAGATTCCAACCCGTCTATTACATGTGCCCTATATTTAAGCTTACCCTGTTCAACGTAAGGAATGAGCTGAGCCAATAAACTGGAGATTTCACTGTAGTGATCTGTCATAGTAAACCCTAAGATAGACAGTCTTTTTTTCATGACATTCATCCAACTTGGTCCCACTGGCGGCGCTACCTTTCCATAATCAGCAATTAAGCCACAAACGATTACTCGTCCGTGCGGGTTCATACGCTCAATGATCAGTTTCTGAATAGGGCCGCCAGTATTTTCATAGAAAATGTCGATACCTTTGGGGGCTAACTGAGCTAATTGCTTTTCGATATTTTCTTTTTTGTAGTTTATCGCCCCATCAAATCCCAGCTCAGTCGTAATCCAGTGCGCTTTTTCGTCACTACCAACAACCCCAATAACATTTAAACCGTGCGCCTTTGCTAACTGTCCTACCATAGAACCTACCGCTCCGGCGGCACCAGTAATAATAAGTGTTTCTCCGGTACTGGGTTTTGCCATATTAAGAAATCCTTGGGTTGCAGTTAAACCAGGCAACCCTAAAATAGATAGTACCGCCTCATCGGGTAACGTAGCTGTCACTTTATTAAGGCTGTCACCATCACTGAGAAAATATTCTTGCCAGCCCATTCTCCCCATGACACGGTCACCAGAAGTAAACTCTGGGTGATTACTACGTACCACGATACCAACACCTGAACTTCGCATCACAGAACCGAGCTCCACCGGTGGCATGTAGCTATTTTTATCTGAACTCATCCAGCCTAACATGGCAGGATCCAGTGACATATGAGTTTGCCTTACTAACACCTCTCCTGGTCCTGTAGTTGGAATTTCTTTATCTACCACTTCAAATAATTCTGCACTAACCTCTCTTGCCAATGGGCGCTTGATTAAATTGATTACCTTATACGTCGTCATTATTATTTCCTTTTACGAGCAGGTCAGCCTTTTAACATTGAGGAGTCCAGCTCAGGCGCAATGGATTTAACTCATCACATTACACATGAGACGGAGCTGATTTGTATTAATGATTTCAGCTACAAGTTAGAGTGCACGGGCAAGCATTGCCCAGAATAGGACTTCCACATGAGATCGGGCGACAATATCAAACTCTTCCTCTCGACCTTCGCGATATTTCTCAGCCAGCAAACTGGTTGCAAAATCGATGACCTCATCACTATAGCCAGCATACCAAGCGAATGGGGTATTGCTTTTCAGGTGATTCGAGAAGTCTGCTTTTGAATGGCCCTGATGAATATAACTTTGAATATCCCGAATGTATTCCTGAACAAATTTAACGTCCTCTTTATAGCCTAGATTGCTGTGGCCGGTAACCATTACATCCCAATCTAGCGACAGCAGATAATCTATATCGTTTTTATATGCGATGGCATCTTCAACGTTGGAGAAACTTCTAAACTCCAACTGATCAGGGTGAATCAGGTCAATCGCATGTAAGATCTTGCGGCCACCATCTTTAATCAGAAAGCCAGTGTTATCCGGAGTATGGCCATCGAAGTTTTGATATACCTCAAAAGTGTGTCCTTCAAAAACCAGTTTGTCCGAAATAATTTTTGTTACCGGCGCTGGCAAAGTCACCTTATGAGAGATCAAGGCCACTCGGACTTCCTCTGTCGCGTATATATCGATGTTGTTATCACTAAGCTCTTTTAAAATCACACCGGAATCACCCACATGATCGGCATGCGCATGGGAGTATACAATTCCACGAAGCGGTTTATCTGTTATCGCCTCAATAGCCTTTAAAATCCTTTTACCTGCATGTATCGGGGCATCAATAAGTAAAGCACCCGTTTCACCCACAAGTAGAGTCACGTTGTAGTTAGCAACAGAAATCCAGTAAATGTTTTGACTTAAACGTTGCACTTCGAATGGTTTTTTAAAGCGCTCAAGGTGCCCCCCTTCAACCTTTTGCAAGTTAGTGGCGATCCTCGTCAGTGACGCTGGTTTATAGATAAATTCAGCAGCAGCTGCATTTGCTGACAAGGTCAGAATTGCAGCTGCCATTAGTAATTTGCTGCTTGAAAACTTTTTCATTGCGATCTCCAGTTACATTCCTTCAGTGGACTTGTCAGGATTCTCCCGACAATGCCGTGCTCCAAGGACATCACGCCAGCTTTATGGTATAAAACCATTACATGGTATCTTTGTCGCTGTTGGTATATTTTATATACCATAGTGACTTGGTATATGAAGATCAAGTACGCACTGTTTAGGAACAAGGTATATAAAAAGTAACTAATGAGTAAAAACAAGCAGACAAATCAGCCTGTTGGCTGTACTGAAAATATGGACTGTCCGGTAACTGCCGCTATTGATGTCATTGGTGGAAAGTGGAAGGTAGTCATTCTGTATCACCTGCGGGACAATACGCTGAGATTTGGAGAACTCAGGAAGCGTATTCCTAAAATTACCCAGAAGATGCTGACGCAACAGTTGCGAGAACTGGAAGCTAACCATCTGATTGTACGTAAGGTCTACGCAGAAGTTCCGCCAAGGGTTGAGTATACAAGCACTCCAATTGCCGACGAGCTGCGGCCGATTATGGATATGCTATGTGCCTGGGGCGAGCGCCATAAGAAGCTACTGCAGTCTGCGGAATAGCGGCAGTCGTTTCCATTTACAATGCGTACCCGCTCAGCAAGCATTTGAATTAAAAAAAATTCAGCTTGATATGGACTCTTGTGGGCTAGGTTAATAGCCCTACTAAATTATTTAATAACTCCCGCGACAAGCGGTTTTATACTGATAATCCCAAGCTGGCAATCTACGATAAATGCTGTATTCGTCAGTGTAAACTAATGTTCTTGTATTAATAACTTGCTTGATAATAAGGACTATAGCTTTCTGCCTTACATTCTCCAATATTGAAATAACCAATGGTCTCCACGCTCAGCTAGCCCCATAAAATACAAACAGATTACCTAGGCTTTTAATATGGCTGATGGTGTCCTTCTGGAATCTATTATTGAGCTATTTAATATATCTAATATCTTTATTCATTTATCACTAAATTGCCGGCCCGGAAATAGAAAAAGTAAGTCTCTCGTTTATAAATTATCGCATGGTATCCATGATTACCTAAATCAGTATTATATTACTGGTCGGATAAATAATAAGCAACGAGTGTTTGTTTAGTATACATTCCATACATCCTCATAATCAGAAATAAGCCATAGAGAGCAACAATTGTCTTTCAATTAACTGTCGAACCAAAATAACAAGCTTCACTTACCATGATCATTAAACAACCTATAATGGGAAAGTGTGAAAAGGATAAAAAGATCAGCAAAGTAAGAAAATATAGTTATTAACAGTTAACTTATAGCTAGTTGACTTGTAATTTTCATTAGGCTCAGATTTTCTGAGCCCCTACATCATTAGTTATTTAATACTTCTCATCCATTACTCTATGGCGTTCTTCATGATAGCCCTCTTCATTAAAACCATAACGCCAATAGGGTACCGCATATAGCTGCTTTTTAGTCAGGCCATATTTACTTTTTAGATAATTACGAATATTGACTACCGCGCTGTTTTCACCAGCCACCCATGCAGACATCGTTTTAATGTTAACTGGCTTTTCTATTTGCTTAATGGCATCTAATTGTAGAGTGCTCTTTCCAGCAACAAGATTTCCTCGATATAACCAGTGTATTTCAACCGCTGAACGAGTAACTAATGGTTGATGTTCCGTTTCATCCGTTACTTCTATAAATACATACCCTGTAGCATGTTCTGGCAGCTCTTCAAGCAATGCAGCAATTGCAGGTAGAGCAGTCATATCCCCTGCAATAATATGCCAGTCAGCAGGCGCTAGTAATGGATCAGGTCCACCAGGTCCAGCTACACCTAAAAAGTCACCAGGCTCAGCTTTTAAAGCCCAGCCTGAAGCTGGGCTGTCAGCTCCATGTAAAACAAAATCTATCTCCAGCTCCTCTCGTTCTGGATGATATTTGCGCACACTATAGGTTCGAGTAATAGGCTTTTCTTCCTTCGGTGGCCAAATGACCCCTGTTGGGCCTAATGTTGGCAAAACAGGCTTATCTTGATGCGCAAGTGGTAAAAAAACCTTTATATGAGCACCATTTCTATCATCTGGAAATCCTTTAATAGCTTCCCCTGCCAACGTAATACGCTGCATATGTGCAGATATACGTTCAGACTTCACCACCTGTAAAAGTCTAGGTGGTGTACGCTTTGGAGCCGGTTTAGCCGTATTCCTTATAACAGCTGTTGTAACATGGCTATTCAACTTTAATCCTCTTTTAAGATTACTCACAAACGTTTGACAACAAAATTTTATTAGTATTTTTTACAAATCAGGACCGAGAATCAGCTTATTTTTTATCGCAAATTTTAAATACTTAAAGAATAGTTCTTTACTAATAGCTGGCTGTATAAGGTTTATTTTATTAATCTCTTCTTTAAATTTTTGATTTGCTATCTTATTGGCTATTTTCTTTTCCGTAGATTTATTGACACCATCAGTAGATCTCATATCAAAAAAAGCGACTACTGCCAAGTCTTCATCATTGGCGTATTTTTTAACTTGTGTTTTCCAATCAAATAAGGGTAGTGAAGTAAGTTGATAACCAAACTCCTCCATCCACTGAAACAAATTCGATAAGAGTACTTTTCTGTCTAAAGCAAGATTAAATACTCTTGGACCGGTCGTTTGTGCCAATGAAATACGACTAACAGCGTCTGCAACAAAATCAACTGGAGTCCATACTTCTTCAACATTTATTTGTGGTATTGCTTTAATTGGTATACTTGCATGAATAATACGCCAGAAAAAATCCTGCTTATTGACATAGCCTGTTTCCATAGCCCCTGTTACCCGACCTAACCGGTATAAACTCACAGGTAGCCCTCTTTTTCCTGCTTGCTGTACTAAATGTTCTGCTGCCCACTTGCTTTGCTGATAGCCATCTATTAAACCCGCATGATAATTGATAAACGTTTCTGGAAGTTCATCCATTATTGCCGGAGGCGCAGCTACCGCTTGAGTTGAAATATGATGAAATGGCATAACTCGATTACTAGCAGCAAGCTTCAGCAACTCCTTTGTAGCCAGCACGTTCACATCCCTTAAACTTGTATAGTCTCGAACTATGCTTACCACAGCAGCATTATGATAAATTGCATCACATTCATTTGCTAACCAATCAAATTCTTGCTCTTCTAATCCTAATAAAGGCCGACTAAGGTCGCTAATGACAGGTATTATCCTTGACTCATCTTCATTAACTGCTAATTGCTGCTGAGTTAGCGCTGCTTTTATACGTTCCCATGCTTGCTGCTTGTTGTTTGCTCGAACCAGACAATAAATTTCTGCAGAGGTATGCTTTAACAACTTATGTAATAATTGGGCCCCGACAAAACCCGTGACACCCGTTAACAATATCTTTTTAGGATGACTATTTATAACTACTTTATTTAAGTTTTTAGCAACATACTCTTCTTCAAGTATATGATCGCCCAACGCCAACACTGCTTCTTTATTTGTAGTTTTATTTAAATCACTGTTCAATAGTATCGCTGCTAAATCTGCTGCAACTGGGTATTTAAAAATATCAGCTACCGCTATTGTTTGGTTCAGCTCCAATCCAAGTCTATTTGCTACTTGAATTGTTTGTAGAGACTGTCCACCTATTTTAAAGAAATCATCTTGAGGGCTCAGTGCAGTTTGCCCTAATACATCTGACCAAATACCAAGTATTGTTTTTTCTAAAGGAGTAACTGTTACTGTGGTTTTCTGAGTGCTTTCTTCCTGCTGAAATATGCTTTGCAGCTGTTTTCTATCTATTTTTCCTGAAGTTGTTTTAGGTAATTGACTTACTAGCTTAATAGCAGACGGAACCACTGCAGGCGGCATTTCCTCTAGTAATATATGACGAATTGCTTCTGAGGTTAAAGTGATTTGCAGATGGGGTTGCAGAACAACAAAAGCAACCAGCCGTTTACTACCATTTGTTAGTGTTTGACCAACAACAGCTGCATCTTGAATACTTGGCTGCTTAATAAGAATATTCTCAATTTCAGCAGGGTTTACACGATAGCCACTTATCTTAAATTCATCATCAATCCTGCCTAAATAAATCAGCTCATTATTTTCATTCAATTTTACCCTATCACCTGTACGATAAGCTTTAGGATGACCAGGCAAACAATCAAGGTTAATAAATCTGCGTTGATTAAGCTCAGGTCTATTTAAGTAGCCATTAGCTAAGCTACGGCCTAATAAATAAAGCTCACCTTCACCCGCTGTTGGCTGTAATTGGCTATCTAATATTACTGCTTTCACACCAGGCAAAGGCTGACCAATACTAAGAGGTTGATTATCTGGATCTACTTTGGAGATATCTGCAAACGTGGCAACAACTGTCGTCTCGGTTGGGCCATAGGTATTAAGTAATTTTACTGAGCAACCCACCTGGTTTTGCCAACATGCAAGCCTTTCTGGTAATGCAGCTTCCCCACCAATAATGACCGTTTTCAGGGTTGGGGGGATGTTTTCCCAAGTCATCGATAACGTTAGTTCATGCCAAAAAGCAGTGGGTAAATCAAGCACTGTAATTTTATGCTTAGCACAATCAGACAACAGCTGTGGAATAGAGTTGAGCATTTCCTCTGTTCTCAACACTAAAGAACCACCAGTACATAACGCTAAAAATACTTCTTCAACACTGGCATCAAATTGCAGTGGTGCAAACTGTAAAATGCTGTCTTTATTATCTACCCCATAGCACTGTGCTGCTGCGGTCACAAAATTCGCTAGTGCACCATGGCTGATTGCTACACCATTAGGCTTGCCTGTAGAGCCAGACGTATAGATAACATAAGCCACTGAATCCAGCTCTGTTTTAGGTGTTAACCATTGTACAACTTCTGCAGAACTTTCAATTGGTGAACGTATATATTCGTTAAGAAATAAAACCTTTCTGATATTACCAGTAAGTTGCTCTTGATAGCATGAATAAGTAATAACTAAATCAGGCTGAGCATCTTCAAGGACTTCATGAATTCTTAATGCAGGCCACTCTGGATCCAATGGCAAGTACCCTGCTCCAGCCATCAATACTCCCAATATACTACTGATGGCATCTATGCTTCTTGGCAATAAAATAGCAATTAGTGGATTTTTATTGTCGAAGCGAGTTTTACTGGTAACTAAGTTTGCAATTAAATGCGCATAATCATTTAACTCATTGTAAGTCAGCCCCACACCTTCATGTATTACTGCACTCTTATCGCCATACTGTTTAACTGAGTCAGCAATCAGCTGTATAACAGTTCTATTAGCTACCAGACTTTCACCACCATTCAGCAGCTGCACTGACTGTGATTGATTACAAACTATTATTTCAGGGCTTTCTGTTAAGCGCGTTATCAACGCTAAATAGTCCTGTGACAACCCTTGTATTGTTTTTTCGTTATAGCAAACTGGATTAGCATCTACATTTAAACGCATCCCTTGACCTTGCCCTGGCACTAAAATCCCAAATGAAATATCCTCAACTGGTCCAGCTGTTAGATTATGTATTTCTGCTTTATACTCACCAAAGTTTAGGTTGTTATCAAATGGCATTATATTGATCACTGGACCAAATAAGCGTTGATCACCACCTAATAAGCCCAAATCCCGTTTCATATCTTCATAACGATATTTTTGATGCTTTTTAGTAAGGCGTATTTTTTCACTTACCTTCATTACCACAGTAGAAAAGCTGTCATTTGCATCAATTTGAATTCTTAAAGGAATAATATTCATCTGCATACAAGGTACACGAATAGCATGTGAGCCCAATCTATTCATGACAGGTAAACCGATTACGATATCTTCAAATTGGTTTCTATACTGGCTAATGAATACTGCAAATATCGCAACAAACACATCCAGCCACGAGACTCCCAGTTTTTTTGCCAACATTTCAACTGTTTTAACTAATGATGGATCAATACTCGCTTCATATCGAATAAAGTCTTGAGATATGGTTGATGTACTTTGGGAAAAAGTGGCTACTCTTGATAAACTAGCCATTTGCTGTTGCCAAAATAGTTTATCCTGCTCATATCTTGAAGAATTTCGATATGAAAGATCTTCTTCTATCACTTTAGTCAGACAACCAAATGGCTTTGATACAGGACTCACTTGATTAACAGTTGCTGTATATAAGTCTGCCACTCGCTTTATAATAAGTGAAAATCCATAGCCATCTATCACCGCATGATGAATGCGCTGATACCAATAATATTGATTAGCACCCAGCTTTAATAGTGCTGGGTAATAGAGGGGGCCTACAGATACATCAACTGCCTCTTTTAAATGGTTAGACATCCACTGCTTAGCTGCCTGTTGTGGATTATTTTGTGATGTAAAATCAATAACAGCTAAAGACCAACCAGCTAACGGTTGAATAGACTGCCGGGGTGTATTATCGGCTTGCTGAATAATGCTCAGCCGAAGCGCCTGGGTTTCTTGTAAAACCTGATATACAGCCTGCTTGAAAGCCTCCTCTTGCAAAGGGCCTGCAATTTCAACACACTCAGCAGTATTATAAGCTGAACTGTTTAGGTTTAGTTGTTGCCCTAACCAGATACCATATTGAGCAGAAGACAGCTGAAGTAGTGCTGACATTGGGAGCTCCCAAAAGGAATAATTACAGACTGAAACATAGACTAGACTAAAGCAAATGATAACTATTCGCAACTATAATTAGGTCGTATACCCTTTACGAATTGTTTTTAGGTGCAGCCACCAAATAACGAGGCTTCATAAGCCTATAAATAATAGGTGGCTGGAGTGAAGACAACACAACCTAGAGATCACTCATGCAGATTTTATATAGTCTTAGAGGAATGCTCTTATATTTAACTAAAGTAAGATACTCAAGTTGCTACAGATTAAGTATGCTTTTGCTTTAGCATACAAAACAATTGTAGGACAATATAGTTTGCTCACTATTGGGACACCACCTTTCAAAGGCGGTAGCGTGCCTAAATGTTAAATGATTAAAGCTTAAGGAAATTTCAGGAGCTAGTTTTGACAGGAGATAATATTGAAAGGGCCAAACCCTGATGATAAGGAACCAATGAAAGGTTTTCCTCAAGTTGGTTATTTAAAGAATTTCATCACTTCAGAGAATATTATTATTGGTGATTACACTTATTACGATGATCCAAATGGACCAGAAAGATTCGAGCAAAATGTACTTTATCACTTCCCATTTATTGGGGATAAGTTAATTATTGGAAAGTTCTGCGCCATTGCCAAAGATGTAACCTTTATAATGAATGGTGCCAATCACAAAACTTCTGGCTTCTCTACCTATCCATTTCAAATATTTGGTAATGGTTGGGAAAAAGTTATGCCAAAGGAAGGAGAGCTACCCTACAAAGGCGATACCGTAATAGAAAATGATGTTTGGATTGGTTATGACTCAACCATTATGCCAGGAGTTAACATAGGTAACGGTTCCATTATTGCCAGTAAGTCCGTTGTAACTAAAGATGTTCCTGCATACAGTATCGTAGGAGGTAATCCAGCCAAAATAATAAAATTCAGGTTTGATGATAATACTATAAATGAGCTGTTAAAAATTGCTTGGTGGAATTGGGATGCCGAAACAATTACAGCAAATTTAGAAGCTATTGTCGATTGTGATTTAACTCGCTTATTAGCTGTAGATAATTCAAGGTAATAAAGTGAAAATACAAAAAATAATATAGGATAATACAGTATGTATAAAGCCTCTTGCCACTGCGGTAACGTTAATATTACAGTTAATAATTTGCCCTCTACTGTCACCAGCTGTAATTGCTCAATCTGTAATCGAATAGGCTCTTTATGGGCTTATTATCAGCCTGAAGAAGTTCAAGTCAATATCAAAAATGAACCCACAAGAACTTACTTATGGGGTGATAAGTTCCTTGAATTGCACCATTGCAGTATTTGTGGCTGCACAACACATTATGCCTCAACTGAGAAGTGTGAAGAGCAACGGGTTGCAATTAATGGAAGAATGTTCAATCTTGAAACTATTCAATCAATTCCAGTCAAAAAATTTGATGGTGCCGACTCTTGGCGATTTATTGACTAATCACAGTCGATACTGCTTTATATGAGGTTTTATATTGGTTTACCTGTTGACCTCCCTGACTCCACCAACCCAAATAAATGGAAAAAATTAAATCTATTAAGCTTTGCATTAATGGAGGTACGCAACCGTTTATTAGCAATTTGAAACCAACCATTTGTGTTAGTACTACTAGGGGTTTATGAGCTGCTATATTAGTTATACTTGAGCCAAATTAAAGCTTATCGCTGTAATGATGATAAAAGCACTAGTATTAGCTCTATTAGGTATGACATCTGTATTTCATGTACAATCGGGCGTTCCAGTTATAGTACTAGCAGATAATTCTTATCCTCCTTACTCTTATGAAGTAAATGGAGAGGCTGCCGGCATATATACTGATATCTTATTACATGCTTTTCGTCAAATGACTGAATATAATATAGAAATTCACCCAGTTCCCTGGAAACGTGGCTTAAAACAACTAGAACTAGGTGAGAGTTTTGCTTTATATCCTCCCTACCTCAGAAAAGAAACTCGCCCTTATATTGACCCTTATTCAACTCCCATTCTGGCGGAGAAAATTGTTCTTGTATGCCGAGAGGAAATCTTTGTTGAAAACAAAAGAGTTAATTGGCCAGAAGATTTCTCAGGATTAACTATTGGCCGCAATAGTGGTTTCGAAATGTTCAGTGATTATTTTTGGAAATTTGCAGAAAAAAATAGAATAAAAGTGGAAGAAGCAAGAGGCAATCATTTAAATATACTTAAACTATTAAAAAAACGAATACCATGCTATGTCAATGATAAAATATCAATTCTTTGGGGGCTCGAAAAGCTAAAGCAATCTGGTGAATATAAACCTGCTATTCATGGGAATATCAAACAAGGACCCGTTTTGAGTAGCGAATGGGGCTACCTTGGTTACACAAATAGAGGCCTTGAACATTATCCATTCAAGAAGGACTTCATAAAAAAACTTGATTCTATTCTAACTCAAATGAGAAAAAATGGTTTAATCGATAAAATTGTTAACAATTATATTAAATAAAAAAACTCATACTTTTACTTAATTAACAACATGAACTCAATAAAAAATTATATTCAACTACGAGATAATATAGCAACTTCAGGCCAGCCTAAAAGGGGGCAATTTCAGATAATAGCTGATGCAGGTTATGAAACTGTCATTAATTTAGCAATGCCTGATCACGCCGAGTCTATTCCTGAAGAAGGAAGTATTGTTACCAGCTTAGGCATGGCATATCTACATTTACCTATCCCTTTTGATAAGCCATTACCCAAACAGGTCAAACAGTTTTGTCAAATTATGGCATCAATAAAAGACACAAAAATATGGGTACATTGTATAATGAACTACCGCGTTTCAGCCGTTCCAGTAGATGAACTAAAACATTGTATCGCCTTATCATTAAAGTATCACCTTATCAAACACTTACCTATGTTGGGAGTATAATATCATTTACCTTAGCTTGTACTCTTATAGTTAAGTAGTTAGCTTTATAAATGCTCTATAATTTTCTGTATAATGAATGTATTTGATGATGTTATATAGAGCAAATAATGAACACTGAACAAGCATTGCATGCCCGTAGTGAGTCTAAATGTGAGTTGTGTGGAACAACTGAGCAATTAGGCGTATATGAAGTTCCTCCCAGCTCCAATGGTAATGCTGAGGAGTGTATTCTGCTTTGTAATACGTGCCATACCCAAATTGAAAATCCTGATTCAGTTGATACACATCATTGGCGGTGTTTGAATGATAGTATGTGGAGCCAGGTACCTGCGGTACAGGTAATGGCATGGCGTATGCTCACTCGCTTAAAAAATGAAGGGTGGCCTCAAGACTTGTTAGATATGCTTTATCTAGATGATAAAACCCTAGCCTGGGCACAAGCCACTGGAGAGGGAAATAGCAGTAGTGATACAGTAAAACATTTGGATAGTAATGGTGCTCTGCTGGAAGCAGGTGATACAGTCACTCTGATCAAAGATTTAAATGTAAAAGGTGCTAATTTTACCGCTAAGCGAGGTACAGCTGTACGTGGAATATCTTTAGTACCTGATAACCCTGAGCAAATTGAAGGTCGTGTTAATGGCCAACAAATTGTAATCCTGACTAAGTTTGTTAAAAAATCTAGTCCTCGTTAATGATATACTCTTCGTAAATAATTTTTACACCTTAAAATAGGTATATGTCCTGTAAAATTTTTTATTTTACAGGGCAAATGGAAAGGAAAATATATATGACAATGATACGTCCCTTTATGCCAGCAGATATGAATGCTGTATTGAATATTTGGCTGGAAGCTTCTATTCAAGCACATGACTTTGTAAACTCTGACTTTTGGCACTCTAAATTAAACCTAATGCAAGAGGTCTATATACCATCATCTGAAACATATGTGTATGAAGATGCTGAAGGTATTAAAGGCTTTTTCTCACTGTACAATAACACTTTAGCCGCTATATTTGTGAACCCTTCTGATCAAGGCAGTGGAATTGGACAACAGTTATTATTAAAAGCAAAATCATTACGCAATAAATTAGACCTCACTGTATATCGAGATAATAAAAAGAGTATTAAATTCTATCAGCAAAATGACTTTACTACTATAAAAGAGCAAATTGATAAACATACTGGCATGATTGAAATTCTAATGACTTATAATCCAACTGATGATACACGGCTTACCAAAAACTGAGATTTGCAATGAACTTCACTATGAAAATTAAAGGACCTCTTAGGTAATATAGAGGACCTACTTTATGAAGTTGCACTATTCTAGTTTCAGTTGCTCAAATTCCCCTTCTAACTCTTGAAAATATTCATCGATTGAGCTGTCACCACTTATATGTGCAAATGGTGCTTTTAGTACACTTGAGTACTCAGGCCTATTACTGTGGTCAGTTTGCTCTAAATAGTTCATTGTGTGTATAAAAATAGTAGCACTTATACTCGCTACCAATGCAGCGGTGGTACTTCTTACTATATTAGTAGCAAACATCAAATTAAATTTTAATACACCAGTTAATACTACTAATACAAAAAATATAGCTGTAACCTCGCCAGCAAAGATACTATTAGTTGCATATTCTATATAACTACTTATTGGCTCTAATAAAGTGTACACGCCTGCAGCCACACTTGTAATTAATAATTGACTAGAAAAGTGGTGCTCATGCCTGAGTAACCGACCTGTGATTGACCATACTGCTGCCCAAATAGTTATAATCAGAGCACCAATAAGCGAATAAAACACATACTCCTTCCACTCATAACGTGCAGACACTTGTAAAAAGTCAACACCTGCATCTAAAAAACATACCCCGAGCAAAACCAGTGTCGGTAGTAATATTCCTAAATTATCATGATGCAGCCAGCCAGAAAGCAATAATTTACGTGTCGGTTCAACCTGATGGTTATCAAGATATACTGTTATACTGGTTCGTCCAACTCTTAATCTATCACCCGATTGAACTTGGGTATTATCAACTATAATTTGTCCATTGATTAATATAGGGTTAGTTTCATCTATAATATCAACAAACCACTCCCCTTCCCTCTGTCTAAAACAAAGCTGGTTAGCAGCGATATAAGGATCGACTAAGACCAGGTCATTATTAAACCCTCGACCAATAGTTAACGAATCACTTCTGCTTTTTACCACTTCCGCTACGCGACCATGTCTTATACCTGTTTGGATAATCAGTGCTGCCACTCTATTGACTCCATAAATTTTTTAAAGAGTAACGTTGCATTCTGTTTACTAATGCCAGCTGCCCCTATTTTTAAAATGGCTGCTTTATCATTGCGATCAACCAAGGCCATAAGTAATAATGCGTCATATAACCCTTTATAACTTTTATAAGCACGAAAGCAGCTGGAAATTTTCCAAGAACTTTCTGCAATATTCACGAAGTCTGATTTGCATTGATATGCAGTCGTATGTTTTTTACCTGATGAGTTGTATAACTTGATATGGCTATAGCGTTGCTCTAATGCATCATAAAACTGCAGTGGATTCAGTTTACTAGTAGTCAGCCACTCATAATCATAAGAGAAGTCACCCGTGTAAAAGTCATTATCTATGTATATTTGGTCATCTAATTTACAATGTTGATGAAAGCTATTGTATTTTATCTCTTCATCATCAACTGAGTGTCCCCAACAATTTAATGTTGGGCTTAGTTTGGTAGGTAACTTTAAATCACCAAAGCTATCAGTCAAAAATGGTTGACTTGAAATTTTTTTAAAAAACTCATCCTGATCTTTATGCAATGTACTTTCAATTATTTTTTTAAAGTTTTTGTCTTGTTTAGAGTCATCGCTGGTTACTGTTGTTTCCACTTGCTTAACCAGATTATTCAAGTATTGGACAGGTACGAGAAAGCTAAGTTGCTCACCCCGGGTTGCCTTTGACACATTAACCCCAATAATATTTCCGTTTATATCTAAAGCAGGCCCACCACTCATTCCAGGGTTTAACGAACCAGAAAATAATATTTTTTTGAACCGAGAATTTTTCACTAAGCCATTATAGTTACCTTCTATTATAGTCATCCCCAGGTCTTGAGGGTTTCCCATGGAAAATATACGGTCACCTTTAGCAATAGACTCAAGCCTAAACTGAAAATGATTAGCTGCCAGCTTTTTAGCTTTAAGCACAGCCAAGTCATGAATAACATCAACCCCTTTCACCTCTAAAGGACCTGTCACACCATTATGACTGACGTATTCAAGTCGGTATTTTTCAGGCTCATGAATGAAAGAGGAAACTACATGAAAGTTAGTGGCCATATACCCATCTGCACTCACTTGAAAGCCAGAACCTATGCTTGACTTGTCTCCTGATGCAATATCAATTACACGTATTTGATAAACTTGCTTATTAAACTCATTAAATAACTGGGTTGCCTTACCATCAGGACTAGTCTCATCAGCCAATGTTAATCTGCTAAATAACAACAGCAAAAGTAATAATGAATGTCGAATAATATTTGTTTTCATTGAACGGATAGTATCGTATATATCACTTTTAGGATAGTTTTCACAAAATGGTAAGACAACTCAAAACCAAATTAGCTTCATCCCCATTTTTTAGATTTTACTTATAATCAAAAATTATTTGTTCTTGGTTGGTACAACACTATGGCTTTCCCAACCATACATAAAACGACCAACAAAGCTAACGACGACTGTCACCAAATAAATCGCCCAAACCACCTAACAGTGAACCCTCACCCTGAGAACGTCCACCACCCGGTACAGCAGCTAGCATTCTACCTGCCAACCTGGAGAATGGTAGGCTTTGTAGCCAAACAGTACCAGGGCCTGTCAAAGTAGCAAAAAAGAAGCCTTCACCACCAAAGAGCATTGTTTTAATACCACCTGCACGCTGAATGTCGTAATCTACACTTTCCGTCATTGCAGCTAAACAACCAGTATCTACATGCAATGTTTCACCTATGCCTAGTTCAATTTTATGGACAGTCCCCCCCATATGAACAAATACTAACCCATCCCCTTCTAGCTTTTGCAGAATAAAACCCTCACCGCCAAATAGCCCGGTTAAAATTTTCTTTTGAAAATGTAAGCCAATTTCAACACCTTTAGCCCCTGCTAAAAAGCTATCCTTTTGGCAAATCAACTTGCCATGATAATCCGGTAAAGAAATAGGCAATATAGTGCCAGGAAATGGCGCACCAAAAGCTACTTTACCTTTGCCAGAGCCAGTCTGAGTGAATACGGTGGTAAATAAGCTCTCTCCTGTGATTAGCCTTCTCCCTGCTCCCATTAGCTGGCTCATAAAGCCTGAGCTTTGTTGTTGGCTGCCATCACCAAATATAGTTTCCATTTCTACACCTGATGTCTTGTACATCATGGCACCCGCCTCTGCAACAGCACTTTCTTTTGGATCTAACTCCAGTTCAAGAAACTGAGTTTCTGTGCCGTATATTTTATAATCAATACCTTCTGTGTATTGGGCACTACCAAAACCTGCCGATGCCTGTGTCGCTTTAGCAGTGGTCTGTGGCTGTATTGCTGTTTGACTCGCCGGTGTCGCAACATTAGTTGAAGTCTGTCCCGCAACCTGGGGTAATGCCGTGGGTTTAGGTGACATCATATTTGCTGGTGGTGGCGGAAAAGGTGTCACACCATCCTTCTTCATACGACGTAACTCGGGTACTTCATAAACTGGCAACCAGTCGCTAAAACCTTGCTTCCAACAATAAGAACCAGGATTTTCTCTCACCATCACCTTGGCCATTGCATCATCAACTGGTCCTGACTGCTTCCCATCAATTGAAAAGTACCATTGGTTCACAAGGAGCCTCCTGACATAGGTTTGTTTAAGTCACTTTCGTTAAGCTATTTTTGTTAAGCTGCTTTCGTTAAACTGCTTTCACTAAGACACTGTTGTTAAGTCACTTTCATTAAAACACAATGCTATGATACTAACAGCTATCCTATAAAAAGTGCATTTTTAGACATTCTTTTTAGTACACTGCATAGTGTATACATTAGGTGTGCTTACATATAAATTTAATACAAGATATTATTAATGGCATTAAAAATACGTTTTTGGTAAATCAGTATGTTTTATACAATCAGGCTTTATACAACACTGATACTTTGCAGTATTTATATTTTTTTAACTACTTATGGGCATGCTTCTTCCATTAAGGCTCACAACAAGCTTGCTGATGGTCAAGCAGTTTCCAACATAAAATCTGATGAATATGTACAATTTTTCCGCAGTAGTGCATGGTTTGATGAAACATCACAGCTCTGGTATTTGCCCATTCATGGCTGGGTTTATGAACCAGAAAAAAGTATCATTCGGAAACAGCTAATTGCTAGATCCTTAAAAGCAAAGTATGGTCTATCTGTAACATCTCAACAAACTGAAAAAAACTTTGATAGACGAGTTAACCTGCTAATTGCTGATAACGAAAGAAATAAGACAATTATTATCAAGATAGAAAAACAACATTATACTCTACCAAAGTCTTTACCCAATGGTCACTTTCAAGACATTATTACTCTCACTCAATCTCAAGTTGACCAGTTACAGCAAAATAATCAGATTATATTTAGTGCTGCAATAAATTCGAAAGACAAAAGAAACTTTTATGGAGCTGTAAGCCTGATTCCCCCTGAAGGTATATCTGTTATAAGCGATATCGATGACACAATCAAAGTAACTCAAGTTACAGACCATACTAAGTTAATGAACTATACCTTTTTTCAGGATTTTATCCCCACTGCTGGTATGCCAGCTTTATATCAAAGCTGGGCGCAACAAGGGATAACCTTTCATTTTGTTTCTTCTAGCCCATGGCATTTATATCAACCGCTGGCCGAATTTGCAGACACAGCAGGCTACCCTTGGGCCAGTTATAGCTTAAAATATATTCGTTTTAAGGATGAGACTTTATTAAATTTATTTAAAAAAGGCACTGAAACCAAACCCCAGCAAATTGAAGCTATTTTAAAAGTTTATCCTAAGCGTAAATTTATTTTAGTAGGTGATAGTGGCGAACAAGACCCTGAAGTTTATGGTGAGTTAATGCGCCAATATCCTAAACAAATAATAAAAGCGTTCATCCGCAATGTGAATAATTCTTTAGCAACAGAGAACCGTTATAAAAAAGCTTTTTCTGGAATTAATGGTGATAAATGGCAATTATTTAAAGACCCAAAAGAGGTTCAAGTTCTATCATTCTTAAATAAAAATTAGTGCTAGAGTAAAAATCACACTTATTAACCATCAACCAGCACTAAGTTTGAAATATGAACAACCTTAGCTAGAATATAAAACTGGTACCCCCAAAACTAAAGTACGATGACATTCTACAGTCAAATCAAAAATTCTGACTAGCTGACACAAAATTATCTATAAAATTCCTAAATTTAGGCGAAATTTCCTCAAATATTAATATCAAATTAAATTTGTATTGACTGACTCGTATTTGCTTAACTCTAGTCTTAGCGTAGAGAACTGCTTTTTTATTATTAAAATTACAGTTCAACATTAACATAGCATGTTGATTAGTTTTCACTTTAAAAGAGGACTCTACCATTATCCCTTGTACGGAAATATCAACTGTAGTCACTTCAATAATATGGTCTCGGTATTTAATAACACCTGACCATTGAACCTTGGTTCGGGGGTAACGCCGGTGATCATTAAGTCTTAATTTTTCCACATTACTCACCTCTATCACTTAATTAACTATTTTTTTACCACCGACCCAAGTACGATTGATCATTGGGTGTTCTTCATGGGTTGGCCCCCAATCACTATCTGGATGATAGGCGATTACATCCATACTCTGCTGCGTTGTTTTAAAATTATGTACCGCACCAGTAGGAATTATAAATATCATGCCTTCATGCAATTCAATCGTATCCTTTTCTGTACAACACACACCACACCCTCTCACAATCATTCCTGCCCGAACGCTGGGATGAGTATGCTGGGTTTGAGTAATATTCGTTGGGAAGTGCAATAAGTTCAAACATGGGTCGCCTGCCAACGGAGGGCTGCAAAGTAAGCTATCTGTACAGCCATCTATATAACGAAGTCGTCCTGTTTGCTCAATAGGCCCCCCCATTATATGCATACCTCGATAACCAAGCCGCTGACAAATAACAACTTTAGAAAAAGGTTGCAATATCAATTGACAACCTGCAGGGATATGAAACCATTGTTCACGCTGCAATTGCCAACTAACGAGATTATCCAATACTGTTAACTGACCTGCATAGACATACCCAAAACAAGCTCCTGCATTATCTATTTTGACAGTAATAGGCTGGCTTTTATCAAAAGTTTGGTAACCAAATAACCGTGAAGGGAAGTTACTTTTACTATCATCAAATAATAACCCAAAATAATTATTCCATATTATTACATCTTCCATACTAGTACCTTTATATAAAGAGCAATTGATAGTTCCTCTTCAAGCAGCTTGTTTTTCTATGACTTGTTTGCGCCAAATCTCAAAACTTAATAACATCCATAGCTTAATGCCAAACCGCATATTATGTTCACCTGTGTTATAATTGATAAGTTGCTTTAACCTATCATAATTAAATATGCCTGCTTGATTTACAGCTTTCTTAGAGAATACGTGTTTTATATAGCGCTTCATCTCACCTTGACACCAAAACTGCACAGGTACACGCATACCACTTTTGGGCCTAATAATAATCGACTTAGGTAGCTGTAACTGATAGGCCCGCTTCATCACCAGTTTTTCATCTCCATAACTTATTTTTTGTTTACCTGGTAACCTGAAACTAAACCGTACAATTCGTTCGTCGAACAATGGTGAAAGTGAATGTAGCCTATGAGCCTGTAACATTCTCTCAACTTTAGGTAAAATTAAGTGCGCTCCTTTTAATCGTATGTTCATAGCCATTAACTTATTTAATAGAGTATCAGGTATTTTAGTATTAAAAAAAGGTGACAATACCCCCACCAAGTCTTCTTCATGAGAAAACATATGTTTTACATCAGGCGTTAATAGTTTTTCCAATTCATCATATGCTCGCTGAAATGACTTTAAATAAGTCACTTCACGTGTTTGCCTGGTTAACCCCATAAAGTCAGTGCCATACCACTGACTTAGCAACATTCCATAGTTTTTTGGCCCTCCAAAACATGGATCACCGCCTTCACCGTTAAAAATCCACTGACTATAGTTACTTGCATACTGCGCTAACTCAAAATTTGGTACTGTTATAGGGTCACCAATGGGATCATCTAATAACCAAATAATATTTTTTAAACGGTGCAAAAAATGTTTAGGTTTAATATGAACCTCATGATGGCTAGTTTTGTACCTTTCTGCCACTTGTCTCGCATACTCCAATTCATTAGGGTATTTTTTTCCAAAATGAATTGAAAAAGTATTCAATTTATTCTGGTACAAACTTGCCAGTTCGGCAGTAACTACACTTGAATCTAACCCACCAGATAAAAATATACCCAACTCTCTGTTGGCTGGCAACCGATCTAAAACCGCAGAGGTTAATAGCTTTTTAAATTGTTTGGCAGAATTATCAGCATCATGATATTGATGATTTTCTTTCATTACTTCCTGCTCAAAAAGAAAGTAACGCTTTATCGAGTACTCATGATTTTTCCATGTTAGATAATGGCCTGCAGGAAGCTCATACAACCCTTTAAGCATCGTATTACAGCCAGGTACAAAGCTAAAACTAAGATATTGTGCAAGCGCAGAATTATTAAGCTGTGGAGTAAAAAGCGATAATTGGTGTATAGCTTTGGGTTCCACAGCAAAAAATAAGCTTTGGTTTATTTGACTAAAATATAATGTTTTTTGTCCAGCACCATCTCTAATTAAATAGCCTACGCTTGATTGCTTATCATATAAAACAATAATAAAAGCACCTTCAAGTCTACATAGCTCATTAATACCACTACGTAAGTAGCTTGTTACTACATCATGTGGTTTTGTGTTATAAGAGTCGCCAGTAAAAAAACCATTAATGATCAATGTTACGCTTTCTTTTTTCCATACCCCGACATGAAAGTTCTGGCTGGCATTTTCAGGAACAGTGCCAACAGCTGCAACCAGTGCTTCTGTTGTAACTTGCTGTAAGCCATTAGCAAAACGGTGTTCTAGCTGACTAGCCATTTTTTGAATTACTGTTTTTGGTTGATTACCAAAATACCCAACAAGTCCAGTCATATGTTTTATCCAAAATCATCGGCTAAGGAAAAAGACACATAACTGGCTGTTGCAGCTGCAGCACCCAATACCAGCATATCTTGTAGTTGTGATTTATCTTTACTGATTAGCTGAGTAGATAGTGGATAGGGCAACATATCAACAGTACATTTTGTTATTCTCATTCGTTTATATAGTGATTTTGCTTGTTTAATTTGTTCTTCATAGTAACCCAAGTCATATACCTGTGTATCAGCTAGCTTGACATTAAAATTTCTTTCAATCGCCTGCACCATATTTATTTTATTTTGATTTGTACCATGTAGTAAAACAACAGGCATATTTTCGGCTTGTTCTAATAGGTTTTTAAATTGATCCTTTAAATAATGAGGATAACCATCTTGAGATACTATTAAAGCTTTTGAACGCATATGCTCTTCATTTAGTATTAAACAGTCTACAAATAAAGGATCATCAACAACTACTATACGATCAGCACCATAATCAAAAATATCTGTTTCTTGATTGTTAGCTGGCGGTTTTTTTAACTTTGGCTTATCAACTAAATAGCTATTATTTCTTTTAGCGTTTACCCAGCGTCTATAGTAATCAGAAAAATCCTCTATGCTCATTGGCTTATTGGATTTAATCACTAATTTAATAGCTACTACAAATAAAAGAGTAGCGATAATTAATCCAATATAAGACAAGGCACCAATAAGGATTGCAGAAAAAATCCCACAAAAAATGACAACAAAAATAATAGGCGCTATAAGCGACTTTGCAGATGTCTTCAAAAAGACACTATACAGCATATTTTTAGTAAAGTATCGGGTATTGAATGCGCTAGCCTTAATCTCCAGTTTCTTCATTTTATTGTCATTAAATGGTTCTGTTTTTGCGCGAAATATAAACTTATAACCACAGGAGCATTGCGTATTATATCCTTTTAAAAAGCGTTCACATGATGGACAAATCATTATGGCGCATCCTTGCTAACCTTTTTTAACCAAAGTGTTATAATTAGGCTTTACCAAACTTGTATTTATAGCCTAGCAGGACTAGCCCAAATGTTTCATCGGATATCAAAAATTCTGGACATTCTGACTAAACAGTTTTCTTTATCTTCCGATAAGCCTGATGTCTCCAAGACTCAGCAAACAGCAACACCAGAGTGTTCAAAAGATTGGTAAATCGATTAGGGTGAAACTGGTAACCAGTTTAAAAGTTATGTAAGCCTTGATATCATTGGGCTATAGAAGGCACCTATAATAATTGTGATCAGACGAAATACTCAAGCTAATATGATACGCATTTTATTCTTATGTACTGGCAACTCCTGTCGTAGCCAGATGGCCGAAGGCTGGTTAAAACACTTAAGACCTGATGATTTTGAAGTTTACTCTGCAGGTATTGAAGCTCACGGGTTAAACCCCTATGCTGTACAAGTAATGGCAGAAGCCAGTATCGATATTAGCCAACAACTGTCTCAAACAGTTGACCAATTGCCAGAGCGTCAGTTTGAATATGTTATTACTGTTTGTGACCATGCTAATGAAGTATGTCCAGTGTTCCCTGCTAAAACTAAATTCATCCACCACAGCTTTGAAGACCCTCCCAAACTAGCAGCCAATGCATCAAATGAAGAAGAAGCTCTTAGCTGCTACCGAAAGGTATGTGAAGACATTAAACAGTTTGTTCAAGAAATAGACTCAGCATTAATATAAAATAATCATGTTGATACAAAAATGCTTGTCTTCCCATTAATTACATATATTTATTGAGCTCTTTTTAGGGGTATTTTTGTATCTTTATTTTAGCTAGCGGAAACCTTTGCTATTCAGTTACTGTATGCACCTTCCGCTTTATCTCTTTAACATCAAAACCGCTGCGCATTGAAAGGCGTATCTTCTGTACCAATAGAAGAAGTAATAAGCTGGCAAATCAATTCGGCAGAACTTAACGCATGGGTCCACCCTAACATTCCATGGCCAGTATTGAGCCAAAGATTGGCAATTTTAGTCTGTCCAATTAACGGTAAACTGTCGGGAGTCACTGGGCGTAATCCACACCACTGTTGCAGTATCTGATTGTAATTGCCTGCTTCTGGAAGCAACTGACGTGCAGCGGACAGCATATTATTAATGGCTGCAGAACGAATACTGCTCCCCCACCCTGAAAATTCAGCGACCCCCGCAATTCGTAAGCGATTGCCAAGGCGACAATAAACTATTTTTCTTTTCGTGTCGGTAATTGAAATATCCGGGCATTTATCTGTTGCCGGAACAGTAAGGCTATAACCTTTCATTGGATAGATCGGCAATTTGATACCTACTTTTCGTGCCAGCTGCACACTACTACACCCACAAGCAATCAAATAGTGATCAGCATGTACTGAACCTGTCGGCGTACTCAACCCCAAAACTCGCCCTGACGCAATTCGAATATCAGTAACGGGACTGGCCAATCGTGACCGAAACCCTTGCTGCTGCTGTAGCCTGGTGTACATTTGCTGACAAAAAAGCGCTGCATCGCCACTCTCATCCCCTCGTTGTATTAAAGCACCAATTGCATTAGCCGCTTGACCATGAATTCCAGGGACATCCTGCAGCTGTTTACTAGAAAGTTGCTGTCCAACAGCGTTATCACAAGCCTGACTCAAGTTCTTTTGGTCGAAGTAAAGATAGAGCTTTCCTGATGCAGGGCGAAAGTCAAATGATAACCCCAGCTGGTGCTGCAGTGAGGTCATTAACTCACCTGAACGAATACCTAGCTGTTGCATGGCTAAAGAAGATTTTTGAGTTTGGGCACGCCGAGAACAGGCCAATAGCTTTAGCCCCCAGCATAAAAAATCAAAGCCTGCTTCGTGAGTTATAGCCAAGGTTGGATCTTTACCCAAAATAGCAAGGGGGAGTTGCCTGAGCAGACCAGGCTGATTGATCGGACTATTGTAGTGATACGAAAGCTGGCCACCATTAGCGTGGCTACAACCGGTAGCAGGCTCGGTAGCCTGATCTAATAATTCCACTTCAAAGCCTTGCTGGAGCAACATCCAGGCTGAGCTTAGCCCTATAACACCTGCTCCAACGACAGCAACTTTCATTCTTCAGCCCCTTATCAGTTAACCCAACAATTGTTAAATAGTTATTGTCGAAGAACCCGAGCATAAGAAATAATAGAAATATGTGTATTTTGTATAACTAAATGTTATGGCCCTTTCTGCCCGTCATGTAGAAATTTTTATAGCAATCATGCGAGCCGGCTCTCTGACTGAAGCCGCTCGCCAACTGCATATATCACAGCCGGCTGTTACCAAATCGTTGCAGCATGCTGAACAACGTCTTGGTTATCCTTTATTCCAGCGACTTGGTGGAAGACTGCAACCCACTCCTGAAGCCAAAGCTTTGTTTAAGGCCGCTCAAGATGTGGAGCACTCATTGCAACGGTTGAACCAACTAGGGCTGCGAATGGCAGCACTGGAACATGGGATGCTTGAAATCATGGCTCCTCCAGCCCTGGCACAAGAGCTGCTGCCCATACAAATCAGCCAATTTCAACAGAATTATCCCCAACTACAGATACAATTAAATGTGCAGCAGAATGCTGATATTGCTAACCATATCGCCCAAGGTGAAGCAGAGCTAGGCATTGTTCATTTTCCTACAGACGCTCCTGAGCTGGCGATGGAGTCTCTAGGAAACAGTAGTATTGTTGCATTAATACGACAAGAGCATCCTTTGGCATCATCTGATGTTTTAACACGAGATCAATTAATCAATGCCCCTGTAATCTGGTGTTCTGGAAATACCTGGTGGGCACAGTTAATGGCCCGTGAATTACCTGGATTAAAGCGAGAGAAGTGTCAAAATCAGGTCAACTACTTTGCGGTTGCCTGCCGCATGGCTACCCAAGGACTAGGCATTGCCCTGGTAGATCGTTACTCAATACCTTATTTACTACCAAGTGATTGCAAAGTATTGCCTGTTGTTCCAGAAATTCATGTTTCGTTAGGCATAATCTATCGTCGCTATCAAGCATTATCACAACCAGCGAAGTTGTTTATAAAAGCGCTAAGGAAAACTATGTTTAGTGATTAGTTAGGTAGTGTTTGCTTTTTTGACTATAGATACCCCACAAATGAAATTAACTAGCGACAGCAAAGTTAAAATCACACTTCTTCTTTTTGTTTGTGCTACTGGTAATGCTTTAATGACAGTTTTCATTTTATCAGGTTGGCTACCTGGTCCTTGTAACCGATAAAAATAAGATAAATGGGAACCATACCAATACTTGATCAATAAACCAGGGTTTTGTAGTAATTGAATACCCGGTTGACAATCAATTAAGCTTGCCATTTCACGCATATATTGATGATAGTCCACCAGAGATTTAAGCCACGTACTGTTTTTAAAGAAGCTTTCTTCATAGTGTCGATCTTGTTCTATACGACTATTTAGTTGTTGCTGAGTAAGCCAAGGCTTTTTCCCAGATAACAGTTGTGCCAGATAACGTGCCTGTATTTCAGACATCACCGGTACCCCACCCTGGGTTGGCCTTGCCCAGCCAATTAAGGCTAATTTGGTTTGTAATTGAGGATGCAACATATGTTTAAACAAATCGCGTACATTGCCTAATAACTGACTACAATCAACAAATGAAAAGTTATTTTTATAACCCGTATTGCACACAATAAAATCGAAAATATCATGGGTGCCATCACTAAACATAACCTTGTTGCCTTCAATATGCTTAATTTCTGTTTTTTTCAGCGTTAGCTGACCATTAACGATATCTTCAATAAATGCATCATTCTTAGTTAAAAATCTATCACTGAACCCACCATTTTGATGTTTAATCAACTCAAAATAGTAGCGTTCTTTTTTGCTGTACCTCTTACTAAATTTTAATTTAATGGCTGCCTGACATTTCATAAACCAATCAACACCTGCTTTGCCAGCCGCCCCAAGAATTTTGGTTGTTAACGCATCATTAGTATGATTATGGGCATAACGTCTCACCACCGATGGAAAATTTCTGACTGCAACAGTACAACTATCTGCTTGCTGTGCAATTAAATGGCATACATCACTGCCAGTTTCACCAAGGCCAATACACAGCACTCGCTTCCCTTGATAATTATGCTTATCGAACATTGAGGAATGAATAATTTTACCTGTATAGGTTTCCTGACCACTAAACTGAGGTACATATTCACTTGCATTGGCCCCACTACAAATGACTACATAATCAAATACTTTATTTTCAACTAAACCTTTATCAGTTTTAACCGTTATTGTCGGGCGTTTCGCTTTTGTATTAATGTGAATAACTTGGTGATTAAACAAAATATGTTCACCCAGCTTAAAGTAGCTTACATATTCATTAAGATACTTGATGTATTCCTGAGCAGTCCAATAATAACGCTCTTCAGCCAGACAAGGAGGAAAAGATGAATAAGCCATAAAGTAATTGGATATAGTCAGCCGCATGGTGCGATAGGCTTTCCCCCCTTCGCAGGCTGCATTAAATGCACCTCCAATAGTATGGGAACTATCATAACAGGTAACCCGATGGTTTTGCTCCAATAACTCTTTAATGGTGCACAACCCAGAGATACCAGCCCCAATAATACAAACATCTTTAATACTGACATCCTTGTTCATGACATAATCCAAATAAAAAATATCACTTTATATCAATTAGGCAAATAGTTATATAGTGTTCATGAATAAGATTTGTTAACAGGAAAATATAAAATTATTGAAACTTAACAGCAATATATTAGTTTCTTAAACTATTTAGTAGTCTTCTCTATATTGAATTTGTTGATTTTTGCTACATCCCTATTCATAGTCAGATATACTAAAAAAACATTAATTCATCACGCTACTTGCAAGGAACCACTAATGAAGGAATTCACTAACATCCTTGTTGCCATCACTCACACCCATTACAACAGTGATGAGTTTATTAAAGCTATTGAGTTAGCATTAGCTAATGATGCAAAGTTATCTATTATCGCTGTAGATGACCCAATCACCCGCTTTGCAGAAAAAACCATGCTCAGCAAACTAAAGGTGCTTTTCACCAAACAGTTGCAAGAAGTTTTGAATGATTTCAAAGATCAAGCAGAAAAAGCAAAGGTTCGCTCAGTCACTACAGAGATTCGCTGGGGAAAATCCTATATTGAAATTTTAAAAATGGTGCAAGAACAAGGCTTTGATCTAGTAATTAAGCTAGCCGACCCTTTTGTTAACTTTAGTCGAAGACGACTAACTGGTGATGACCTGCACTTATTAAGAAAGTGCCCTGTTCCTGTTTGGCTGATTGTAGACAATGAAAAACACCCTGGAAAAATTCATAAAGTATTAGTGGCGGTTGATTCTGAGTTTGATGACCCAGACAGAGTAAAACTTAACCACAAATTACTTAGCTATGCTGACAATATTAGTCAGCTGGAAGATGCTGAATTGCATATTTTGCAAGTATGGAGCCTCTATGGTGAAGAGCGCCTTAGAGGCCCATTTATTAATATGCCAGAGGATGAAATAGACCAACTACTCACTCAAACACGTACTGAAAATGAAAAAGCACTACATAATCTAATTATTACTCAACAGTTAGAGCGTGATGGAGTATTCCCTCATTTAGTAAAAGGTAAAGCGTCTGAAGAAATCCATCGCATTGCTGAAGAACTCAACATTGATATGATCGTTATGGGTACTGTAGGGCGCACCGGCCTAGCGGGGTTTGTGATTGGAAATACAGCAGAAAATGTTTTAAGTGAAACCAGTTGCTCTGTATTAGCTGTGAAACCAGACGGGTTTAAAATTGACAAATTTGAATAACAGTCGAAAACTTTCAATTAAGCATTAAATAGTTACCTTAATATATCCAATACGAATGGTTTCTAGGTTCGACAATCAAGTGATGAAACCCTACCTAGAAATCATCTATGAAGAATATATAGCATTTTTATTACAAATTTATAACTTAATGATTGTAGAATGCCTTATCGCATTAAAATCACTTAAGTTAAACTAAGCTGCCCTAAATGCAGTTTTGATTTTAAATTCAGCCTATCAGTAACGGGAGATGTTATGAATTATATTGTCTATTTATCTGGTGAAATACACACCGACTGGCGTGATAAAATTAAAGATGCCGTTAAAGAACATAACCTTTCTGTTACTTTAGTGAGTCCAGTTACAGATCATGAAGCCAGCGATGAAGTCGGAAGCCAAATTTTAGGGGGAGAGGATAAACCGTTTTGGAAAGACCATAAGGCCAGCAAAATCAATGCTATTCGCACTAATAAACTATTGGGGAATGCAGATATTGTTGTTGTTAGATTTGGTGAAAAATATAAGCAATGGAATGCAGCATTTGATGCAGGGCAAGCAGTGGCACTAGGCAAGTCACTGATTGTTATCCACTCACCAGAACTCACTCATCCCCTGAAAGAAGTAGATGCCCAAGCGCTCGCAGTTACTGAAACCCCTGAACAGGTTGTTGAAATACTACAGTATATTTGCCAGTAACTATTACATCTCTCTTATTGGTTATTTCTTGAGCTTCTCAGTTAATGAGAGGCTCTGTTGAATACCCATAACTCTTCTACTACACCTGTTTTTTAACCAAACTACCCTGTTATTTCGTGTTTTGATGAAATATTCGGGTTATAATTCTGCTCATTTTTTCGATTATTTATAGCGTGCTTATTTGAGGTGGCATTGTGACTACAGAAAATACGCCAGACATAAGTACCTTTCAGGGACTTATTCTTGCACTGCAGGACTATTGGGCCAAGCAAGGTTGTGTCGTTCTTCAACCATTGGATATGGAAGTGGGGGCCGGTACCTTCCATCCTGCCACCTTTTTGCGCTCAATTGGCCCAGAACGCTGGAGTGCGGCTTATGTACAACCTAGCCGCAGGCCGACCGATGGCCGTTATGGCCAAAACCCTAACCGTCTACAACATTACTATCAATTTCAAGTGGTGATTAAACCTTCACCTAAAAATTTCCAAGCGCTTTACCTTGGCTCCCTAAATGCAATTGGTGTTGATAGCAATATCCATGATATTCGCTTTGTTGAAGATAACTGGGAGTCCCCTACTCTGGGAGCCTGGGGCCTTGGCTGGGAAGTTTGGTTAAACGGCATGGAGATTTCTCAGTTCACCTACTTCCAACAAGCAGGTGGTATCGAGTGCTACCCCGTTACTGGTGAAATCACCTATGGGTTAGAACGTCTTGCTATGTATATTCAGAACGTAGATAGAGTCTATGACCTGGTTTGGACCGACGGTCCTCTGGGTAAAGTTACTTATGGCGATGTGTTCCTGCAAAACGAAGTTGAGATGTCGACCTACAACTTTGAAAAAGCCGACACAGCCACCCTATTCCAACACTTCGACTTTTATGAAGCAGAAAGCAAGCGGATGATTGAAGACAACTTACCTCTACCCGCTTATGAGTTTGTGTTAAAAGCCTCCCATACCTTTAACTTACTGGATGCTCGCCACGCAATTTCGGTTACTGAGCGTCAACGTTATATCTTGCGAGTGCGCACCCTGGCACGTGAGGTAGCTAGAGCCTATTTTGATGCAAGAAAGCGGCTTGGCTTTCCTCTGGCTGATCCAGAGATAAAAGCTGAGGTTATGGCGAAACTGACAGAGGAGCAGAAATAATGGCAAGCCAAGACTTTCTGGTTGAAGTTGGTACAGAAGAATTACCTCCAAAAGCGCTTAAGCAACTCGCCTCTGCCTTAGCTGATGGTATAACCAAAGAGCTGGAAGATGCCCAGCTAACATTCGACAACAGTGAGTGGTTTGCTACTCCTCGCCGGCTTGCTGTGTTAATTACAGGACTTGTGGATAAACAGCCTGATCGCACCATTGAAAGGAAAGGCCCAGGGCTTAAAGCAGCTTTTGATAAATCAGGCAATCCCACTAAAGCAGCTGAGGGTTTCGCTCGCTCTTGCGGCGTTGCAGTGTCTGAGCTAGAGACACTTGAGCAAGGTAAAAATGCCTGGCTGGTTTACCGCTCAATTGAGCCCGGAAAAGAGACTGTTCAACTGCTTCCAGAGGTTGTGGATAAGTCTGTGAACAACCTGCCAATACCTAAGCGAATGCGTTGGGGTAGCAGCCGTGAAGAATTTGTACGCCCCGTGCAATGGCTAACAGTTTTATTTGGTAGTCATGTTGTTCCTTGTAGCATTTTAGGAGTTGAAGCAGATAGAGTCAGTTATGGCCACCGCTTCCATCATAACGAACCAATCAGTATCGAGAGCCCTAAAAGTTATACCCGACAACTAAACAAGCAAGGAAAAGTGATTGCCTGCTTCATAGAACGCCAACAACAAATTAAGCAGCAGGTAGAACAACAAGCTGAAGCAGTAAACTGTAGAGCTGTCATAGATGAAGATTTACTTGATGAAGTCACTGCGTTGGTTGAGTGGCCTGTTGCTTTAACCGGCAAGTTTGATAAAGCCTTTTTAGAAGTGCCTGCCGAGGCACTGATCTCCTCCATGAAAGAACACCAAAAGTATTTTCATGTAGTAGATAATGCAGGCAAGCTGGTTAACTACTTTATTACTGTTAGCAACATCGAGAGCACTCACCCTCAAACAGTTATAACCGGTAATGAACGGGTTATCAGACCACGTCTGGCAGACGCAGCATTTTTCTACGAAACAGATAAGAAAACGAGTCTGGTCAACCGGCGAGAGCAGCTAAAAGCTATCATTTTCCAAGCCAGGTTAGGCAGTATTTACGATAAAACGACACGAATCAGCCAACTAGCAGGCCATATTGCCGAACAAATTGGTGGTGATGCCAATCAAGCTAAGCGTGCAGGAGAGTTAGCTAAGTCAGACCTAGTCACTGACATGGTGCTTGAGTTTCCTGAGCTGCAAGGCATCATGGGTCGCTATTACGCTGAGCATGATGATGAAAATCCAGAAGTGGCAGCAGCACTTGATGAACAATATATGCCAAGGTTTTCTGGTGATCAGGTCCCTACAACCCTAACAGGCTCTGCTGTTTCCATTGCAGATAAAGTTGATACGCTGGTTGGTATCTTTGGTATTGGCCAACCACCATCAGGTACAAAAGACCCATTTGCATTACGCCGTGCTGCGTTAGGTGTTTTAAGAATTGTGGTAACCAATGAGCTGTCATTGGATATAAAAGCCTGCATAGAAGAATCGATTAATGCCTATCAAGCAGCAGGTGTAAAGCTTGATGCTGTTGAATCACTTGCTAATACCGTACTGGACTTCATTTTAGAAAGATTCCGAGCCTGGTATCAGGATGAAGGACTACCTGTTGAAGTATTCATGGCTGTTAAAGCTTTACGCCCAGTACAACCTCTGGACTTCGATCAACGTGTTAAAGCAGTTGAACATTTCCGCCAACTACCTGAAGCAGAAGCCTTGGCCGCCGCGAACAAACGGGTATCCAATATCTTAGCCAAACAAGGTGACACTGATATCCCAGCCTCTGTTGATGATGGCCTGTTGGTAGAAGATGCAGAGAAAACCTTGGCTAAACAAGTGGCACAAATGACACAAGAAGTGACTCCTCTATTTGAGCACCGTCAATATACTTTAGCATTAGAGTTACTTGCTCAACTAAAAGAAAATGTGGATAACTTCTTTGATCAAGTGCTGGTTAATGTGGATGATACAGCAGTCAGACAAAACCGTTATGCATTGCTGCAACAGCTACGAGACTTGTTTTTGAAGGTAGCGGATATTTCATTGTTGCAGACTTCTTAATGCCATCTCCCTGCTCCGGATAGCGCTCTTATAAGAGTTAAGAACGCTATCGCTCACTATGCAATAGCTAGTGAGCCTCTCTTCCTCTGGGAGAGGGAACTAAAAATACCTGTTGCGGCAGCTTCATAAGAAGTAGGAACTTAGTTTTAGTAGTAAATGCGTAGAAAAATATACTCTCAATGAAAGGTGTATAAAACTGCGCCAGGATTAAATAAATGCCTTTAGTCATTCTTGATCGCGATGGTGTAATCAACCAAGACTCCGATGCCTTTGTAAAATCTCCAGAGGAGTGGCTGCCTATTTCCGGTAGCATTGAAGCTATAGCAGAGCTATGTAAGGCTGGGTTTCAAGTAGCTATAGCAACTAACCAGTCAGGCATTGCGAGGGGCTATTTCACTCTTGAAACCCTAACCGCCATGCATAACAAAATGGAGCAGTTAGTAAACCAAGCAGGAGGTTCAATTACAGCCATTGCTTATTGCCCCCATGGTCCAGATGATAACTGTGTGTGTAGAAAGCCAAAACCAGGCCTTATCTATCAACTAAAGCAACAACTTCAATTTACTCCACAAGATACTTGGGTAGTGGGTGACTCATTAAGAGATCTGCAAGCAGCAGCTGCTGCTGGTTGCAAGCCTGCATTGGTAACAACAGGAAAAGGGCAAAATACGCTAAAAAAATTAGCTGAACTGTCTTATGATGTGCCGGTGTATAAAAACCTTGCAGAGTTTACCAGTGCTTTACTAAAACAAGTTCAATATAAATAAGGCTGTTTGAATGCTGAGGATTATTAATACAGGACTATTTTATTCATTATTAAGCACCTGGACTATGTTCTGGTTTATTTTCTGTTGTGTCAGCTTACCACTATTACCCGCCAATCGACGTCATCGGGTTATCGTCAAACCTTGGTGTCACACTGCCTTATTTTTATCCAAACACCTATGTGGTGTTAACTATCAAGTGATTGGTGCAGAAAATATTCCTGATTCGCCAGGCGTTATTATTAGTAACCATCAAAGCGCCTGGGAAACGTTTTTTCTACAAACGATTTTTACCCCACAAACTCAGGTCATCAAACGAGAGTTATTAGCCATACCCTTTTTTGGCTGGACCTTTCGATTGCTAAATCCCATTGCTATCAATCGAAAGGATGTTCGCGGCTCTTTAAAAACTATTATTAGTAAAGGCACAACTCTATTACAAAAAGGCAACTGGATATTAATTTTTCCTGAAGGTACCCGTAAACCCTATGGTAAATTAGGCAAATACTCTTCTGGTGGTGCAGCATTAGCCATCAACGCAGCTAAACAGATTGTACCTGTAGCTCATAATGCAGGCAAAGTCTGGCCTAGCTATCAATGGCTGAAAAACCCAGGAACCATTACAGTCGTCATCGGCCAGCCAATTGATACCACTGATAAAAACCATAAACAATTGAGTAATGAGTTACATGCATGGACTGAACAACAATTAGCAGACATTGATAACTAATATTTTCACTTAATTTTTTAAATACATATATCCAAAGCGTAGGATCGATAGCAAAGGAATGCTTTATGAATCTCCATACATCTAATTCAACTATAGAAAATAAAACCTCTCATTATGATGTCGTTGTTGTGGGTGGCGGTGCTGCCGGTATAGCAACTACTGCCAGCTTATTAAATCGCGAACCTGACTTAAATATCGTTATTATTGATCCGGCTAATTGCCATTATTACCAACCAGGCTGGACACTTGTTGGCGCTGGAGTATTTAAAGCCAAGCAAACAGTGAAGCCAATGGCTGATGTCATTCCCAAAAAAGCTAACTGGATAAAGCACGCGGTTAAATATTTTAAACCAGAACAAAGCCAAGTTATTCTTTCAAATAATCAAGCTATTAGCTACCAAGCCTTGATTGTTGCTGCAGGCATCAAGCTAGACTGGGCAGCTATTGAGGGGTTGCCACAAGCACTTGGTAGGCAAGGAATTACTTCTAATTACTCATTTGAGCTAGCACCTTATACATGGCAACTGGTTACCCAGTTAAAATCTGGGAAAGCCATTTTTACTCAACCAGCTTTACCCATTAAATGTGCGGGTGCTCCTCAAAAAGCACTGTATTTATCTGCTGATTATTGGCTTAAAAATAATAGGCTACATAATATTCAACTAAATTTTTATAATGCTGGTGACAGCTTGTTTGGTGTAAAAGAGTATGTGCCAGCATTAATGCAATATATCCGTAAATATTCTGCAAACATTTTTTATAAACATAATTTAACAGCTATAGACGCTAACAATAAAATAGCCATTTTTACTCTAACGGATTCTGAAGGTTCACAAGACACTATCGAAAAGCCTTTCGACCTTTTACATGTGTGCCCTCCTCAACTAGCACCAGACTTTATCCGTCATAGCCCATTAGCTGATAACAATGGCTGGTTAAATGTTCATCCAGATACGTTGCAACACACTCAATATCAAAACATCTTTGGAGTGGGTGATGTCTGCTCTACTCCTAACGCAAAAACTGCTGCAGCTGCTCGTAAACAAGCTCCCGTGGTAGCTGAAAATGTTACTCATTGCCTAAATGGCAATAACCCTAGTGTTGCTTATAATGGCTATGGCTCATGCCCATTAACAGTAGAAAAAGGCAAAATCGTCCTGGCTGAGTTTTTATATGGAGGTAAGGTGTCACCTACATTTCCCAGTTGGCTTAACGAAGGAACTCAACCCAGTCGTCTGGCCTGGCATCTAAAGCATAGAGTTCTTCCAGCTGTTTATTGGCATGGGATGCTAAAAGGACGAGAGTGGCTGGCAAAGCCTGTTGATCTCAAAAAACTGTAGACGTTAAGAGTGAAGAAAGTTTGTCGCTTTTCTCCAACCTATTACCTTACCTTGCATGTGAAGTACTAATCAGATGGCGGTTAAAAGGGCCTACGGCAAAAGTAAAACTCTCGCCGGAGACCCCATCAACCATAACAAAAGACTACTCAAAGTAGCTCAAAAAAACAACACTTTGATTGAAATAAAGTACTTCCAAAGACTTATAACGCTCACTCCTAATACAGCAAGATTATGCATCAAGAAGACAGTAATGATGTAGTAAATTTCCCGACTAATGGGACAGCAGAAGCAGTAGAACTTCAAAGTGTTCACATTATTACGAGATCATTAATCAGGCCAAGGTAGGGCTGTGAGCAGGTGATGACTATCATTATGGTCTATATTTCATGGTATTTAGAAGACTGATAACTTTAAAGCTGTTACATAACTATGAGGCAACTATTGACCGTTATTGTTATGCTCTTGCTGGGTTGCCTGCCTGCGATGCTAAAGAGTGACACTATTACTTGGTATCATGCTGACTTCCCTCCAGGCTCAATACCTAAAGGCCCTGACAAAGGTAAAGGATACAATGACCAAACTGAGAAGTTTATGGTAAAACAGTTACCAGAATTTCAACATCAATTTGTTACGGCCAATTATTCTAGAATTGTTCATGACTTAAAAGTAAGAAACGGTTGTACTGTTGGGCTTTTTAAAAGTAAAGAGCGAGAACAGTTTATCCTATATTCAATTCCACGGTTATTAGTTTTACCAAATGGCGTTGTTTTTAAAAAAGAAAGACTCGTTGATTTCGCTCCTTATCTTGATGAAAACGGCTATATATCTATTGATAAATTAATGGAAAGAAGTCGTTTTAACGTGGGTATTGCCAAAGGAAGGAACTACGCAGGCGGCATTCAGCAAGCTCTCGAAAAGTATAAAGGGAAAAAAACAATTATAGAAAGAGTTGGACTCGATGTTTTTAGTGGTCTATTTCAAATGCTTATGGCAGATCACTTGGACTATATCATCGGTTTCCCAGTAGAAGCTAAGTTCTTTGCCCGCAAGCATGGGTATGAAAATGCTATTCATTTTTTCCCTGTTAAAGAGATGCCTTTATATTCTAAGACTTACATGGCTTGTTCAAAAAATAAATGGGGCTATAAGGTCATGGATAAGATTAATCAAATTCTAACAAAATATCGACACACCCCTGAGTATCTTGCTTTCTATGAGTACTGGCTAGATGATTCTGCAGCCTTAAGACATAAACAGTTCTCACATAAGTTATTTCTTAATCAATAACGAACACATAACCCCAGTTTTCAGCGCTAACCAAAGCCTAATGGATAAGTTCATGATAAACTGGCTGTATATCAGTAGTTATTTTAAGCAAATTGCATGTTAATCAACCAGAAGACTATTTTCGATCATACTCAACTTTGTCACTATTTAGGCAAAATTGCTGCTATTTTGTTTAGACTAGCTAAATGGTCAATTGAAGGAAGCAAGCCTGATCTGACACAGTCGGTAATAGTTGCAGCCCCTCACACCTCCAATTGGGACTTTTTTATTACCCTAGGCATGGCTTTGAAAATGGGCGTAAGAGTACGCTGGTTAGGTAAACAATCATTGTTTAAGTGGGGACTGGGGCCACTCATGCGTTGGCTGGGTGGTATTCCTGTCGACCGTTCCAAGTCATCAGGCTTAGTAGAGCAGGTTACCAACTATTTTAAAGCGGGTGGCCACTTCTCTTTAGTGATATCCCCTGAAGGTACCCGCAGCAAAACAAAACAATGGAAAACTGGTTTTTACTATATTGCTAAAAATGCCAATGTACCCATCAGCCTTGCTTTTATTGATCACAAAAAAAGGGTTGTTGGGTTAGGGTATACATTTCATTTAACTGAAAATTCCGAAGAAGATTTAAAGTCTATCAGAGCATTTTATACATCTTATATATAATAGCTTTCCTAATAAAACTAAATAGTCACTAATCCATTCATGCTGAGTTTATAGGACATTTTTACTGTTTACCAACTCAGCTTTATCCAAATTTCATTGTTTATATTTTTTATATCACTCACAGTAAAACTAATACCTTGGTATAGCTTAGACTTTTGGCTCATTGTAATGATCTGTTAATTTTTTAACACTAGTAGCGCATCAAAATAATTTAATTACTTATAAAAATATGGAGTCATGGATGCAAAAAAAAGCGCTCGTTTTAGCAACAGCAATAGCTGCTTGCAGTACTAATATAAATGCCACCCCAATGGATCCTAGAGATAAGCCAGTAACCCAAAACTTTTCAGCAGAAGTTTTGGCTAACTTCGATTTATTTGCAGATTCAGATAATAATAAAATTCTCTGGTATGTGCCTAAATTAGGTAATATTGCCCTACAAGCAACCCATACAACAGCTCCTCGCCCACGTTTTGCAGCATCTTCTCGGGAAGTCACTCGTGGTATTTTTGAGGGAGAAACCATTGTTAACTTAGGTGGTTCATTTTCAACATCTGGTAGCCTGGGAGCCCTTCAGCGTTTGAATAATGAAGCATCAAGTTATGGCTTAACTGTTCGTGCCGCGCCTGCCAGCAAAGCAGCAGCTAAGTTTATGGTGTCTGCAATTGATGTTGGTGCAGGTAGAGCCGATGTTCGTTGTCAAGATAGCGAAGATATTACTGGCTTAGGTACGGTTGTAGAGTGTGAAGTAAAAGGGTTAGATGGAGATTACTACCCAACAGATATGTTGTATCGTCTAAACTCCAGAGCCCCTCAGGGAAAAAGCACAGTCTCTCAAAATATTCCTTTCCAAGCAGTCTTACTACCAGGTTTTGATCAACTAATTCAAGATAAACTTGATGATGGTGCTCAATGGGACGATTTAATCACCGCGGACGTTGAGTGGGAAATTGGTACTGAACGGAAAACCAGAGTTGCTCGCGCAAGCATTAAGTGGAAACAGATTTTTGAGCAAGCACATACCTATATGTCCATTCATAACTTTGCTTGTGTCGATGTGGAAATTGAAGCCTTTTTCCAAAATCTAGCAACTTGCCCTAACGAAGAGCAATGTGGGGTTAAATTAGAGTTCCTTCACTCTGATGGTCAATATAAGGATCAACCTCCAAGTGATTCAGCATTTAATGATGCAGTCAAAGCGTTCCAAAAAGATCTTGAAACAGAGTTATTCAATGAAGTAGCTGTTTACCAAGAGTCGCAAATTGATCCACTAAAGAAAAGCCGTAGCTCTGTCTTTACCTTAAAAGCGAATTACCAAAAAGTTCTGGTGAAAAAGAATGAAACTCGCTACTTATACTGGAACCCAGGCAGAACTGTTCAAAACTCAGCAACTACTATGAATATAGGCTGTGTAACCGGTACTTTAGGTGGAAAAATGTCTTGGGATATGGACGATCCAGCATGTCGTGATATAGCAAACCAGCAGTAATACGGTTTACGTGTTAATTATTCATTTATAGCTTTAATCTTAATGGGCATCAACATGTACATTTCTATGTTGATGTCCTGCTATTCACGGAGGAGATTTCATTATGAAAAAATTGCTGGCTGCAGGCTTAGCTAGCTTAGCTTGCTATAGTTATGCGGAAAATATTCACTTTTCTGATTTAGATTGGGATCGAATGGTACAAGATAATGGTATTATTCATGTACCTGTTAAAGAACTGAATAAAGGTCCTATCTGGTATCAAAACTACTATCAAAAATCACTTAGACCAACTCGATTAAACAGAAATACTAAAGTTATTTGGGTAACACTTAACCCCAGTATAAGAAAAGATAATAATGAAATTTATTATGATTTTTTAAATAACTATGATGTTGTTGATGCAAAGATTAACTTATTACCTGAAGATGCAAAACTTTGTGAGCCATCAGAAGCGTTAGTGCAAGAACTTGAAAGATTATATACTGTTCATAAGTTGGAAAGCTTTATTGGTGGTTACCCTAGTGTATGTAAGCTAAAGATTATTTATCCAAAAGAGCAATTTGCTAACAGTGGCATAGAGCATCCAGAACAACAACTGGTTGAGTTTTTAAATAGTAACCAGGTTGTTAATTTTCATGCAGATATTGCTAGCAAAGTAGATCCTATTACTATTTCTCAACCAGATATTATCAGTATTTTAGCTAAAGATAATATTCTTACGTTTGATGAGGAGAAACAAACCTACTCCGGAAAACTGCCAGATTTTCTATACTCATCTTTAAAGTTAGCGATAAATAACCCTACCCTATTCAGTACTGCTACTGATCAGCAAACAAAAGAGCACTGGCAACTATTTATTAACAACTTTAACCTTCAAGTTATCAATCAAGATAAACCATCGCCTGATGAGGAAGTAAATTCAAATACAACTGAAGAAACAGAAACAGTAACCGAGCCAGTAACAATTCCAAATAAGCTTGTTGAGTTTAATGTTGAAATAGACCAGGAAACAGCCTTAAAACCAATCGAATTACAAGCAGGCCAAACTACTACCAGATTTAGTATTAGCTTCTGATTTTTATAGTATTGTTTATGACTGCATACAAGCTTCGAGCTGTTTATTTATTCGTTGTTTTTCTGCTGTTTATTGTTTCTTATTCACAGCCAGCAGCAACTGCTGGCTATGTTGAAGAATGCTACGGTTGTCACACACCTGCTCGCGTAAAGCCGATAGATGGACTTTTTCCAAATGGCTTTGGCCATTGGCGTGATAGCCAGTGTTATGGGTGCCATAGGGAAATTAATGATGTTGCTATTAATGTTCATAAAGGTCTATTTGATAAAAGACGATTTGCTTTACCTGTTAGTAAAAGCCGCCTGTCTCAACTAAGCCACTCCCCTTTATCTTATATGAATGCACCTCAACAACTCATTTTTTCTGTTAATGATATACCAAGGTTTTCCCCTAAAGCGTTTTTCGACTTTTTGCGTCAACCTGTTAGCTTAAATAAGTTTAAAGTACCATATACAACTATGCTGGCTTACCCTAAATTAACTAAGCAACAATTCAACAACGTAATCAACGAATTAAATAATAACCAGGTTTTTCCTGATTCAGCTTTTACAACAGTTACAGCAGATACTAAGCAAGCACTAAAGGTTTGGAATCAACAATGTAAAAGCTGCCATGAGTCCACTATAGCCCCTTATGATAAACAAGGCTTAAGCCTTTTCTCAGCTGATTGGATCTATCATTTTACTAATGGATTATTGGAAAAACCTGATAGCAAAAGAACGATGCCTATTATTAAGGTAAATAAAGCTACAGCTAAAGGATTACAACAATTATTCACTCAATCTTATCAAAAAGCCAAACAGCGTATTAACCAACGAATTAAAACGATTGTAAATAAGCCGTTAAAAAATTCTACGAAACTAAATGATAAAGCTATTAGTTATATCTGGGATCGTTTTTTTCGAGATGGCATGTGCGTTCATTGCCACGGAATTGAAGGCCGAGCAAAACAATATTTTGATGCGACCAACCAAACAACAATAAGCCAGTGGTTAGGTAAAAATTCACCATGGAAAATTTGGCGCCGTCTTGAAATCAGAACTCTAGAAGTAGAAACAGAAATACAGGCACTCTCCCCTGGTATGCCAATGGCAGCCCCCGCACTGCCCAAGCCCATGAGGCAATTATTCGTAAACTGGATAGGTGAAAATTGTCCTGATTTATCTGGCAAAAATCACTGCAATGAAAATAAGTAACGTATTGGTACCCCCCCCCTTCTGCGAAGGGTTTCTGCTCACCAAGTCTATAGTTAATACGGACATTTTATATGAAAAAACGACTCAAGCATTTGGCTTTACTAGGTAGCATACCACTAATTATTAATTCATCGAATACAATGAGTGCTGTAAATTTTTCAGCTGAAGTTTTAAATCAATTTCATATTATTAGAGATACTAAGCAGCCAAAAAAAATACAATACATTTCTCGCTATGGTGCAATAGCACAACAAACGTATAAATTAAACAACAATGAATATAGCCATGCATTTAGAGCACCTCAATGGCAAATCCCTAGTTTTTATGCTGTTACGTTATATGGCCAAAGCCAACCTTTTTTAGGCGATGAAATGGTAGGTTTTGGTGGTCAATTTACTACCTTAGAAAATAAAAATTCGCTTGTTAAATTAATAAAAGAAGCTAGAGAACAAGGGTATACAAGCATTACTCCTGCTTTATATCAATATGCAGAGCTTAACTTTATAGCAACTGCTTTTGATATTGAAAATGGTCAATTAACCTTAGATTGTAAAATTGAAAAAATACCTGTAGAAGGTGGCTCTGATCCTTTTGTTACAATACCAATTTGCCACTTAAAAGGGACTGACCAAGTTTACGATATTAATATTAATTTACTTTATAGTTTAAATTCTAATTTGCCAACAATAGGTTCTACTAATAATAGAATTACGTTTGATGCGGTTACTTTACCTGGCTGGAAAGCAGATATTAATAGTCTGTTATCCAACGGTGAGGGCTGGCAGCACCTTTTAACAGGTGTTGTTGACTGGTCCATTAGCTCTCAGCCCATTAAAACGTTCAATCTGGATGTAGATTGGATAAAGCTATACAACTTTACTTTTAAAGACCTACGAAATGGAATTAACCCTCTATTCTCTAAAAAAGCAGTACGCAACAAAATGAAGCAGTTGCTTACCTGTAATGATATAAATCAATGCGGTATTCAGCTTAAACATAGAGGAAGGCCAGGTGAACCTGGCTTACTACCTGACTCCACATTACTACAAGATGCACTAGGCAGAACATTATTCACTGAAACCAAGCTTGAATTTGATAGAAGAACCACTACTGCCTTAAATAGAACTAAGCGAAACATTCTAGCTCGTGCTAATGATGATAGTAGTCAATTCATTCCTAAAGCTAACTTTCAACAAATTTTGCAGCAAAAAAAAGGTAACCTTAATTTAATAGTGCCAAATAAAAATATAACGAACTATCGTACTATTTTAGATATCAACTGTATTAAGGGTAAGGTTGACAATAGTCTTCATTGGAAATCGTCAGCATCACACTGCTCTTCTACCCCAACAACACCAAAGATTAGCTACCATTGGAGCGGTTGGAAAAATAACCAAAAGCCTAACTTTATTGGTGAAGTAGAAAAACGGCCAAAAAAATGCCTAAATCCAATAGCTATTCAAGCTCGTTCAGCTAAGAACAAAAAGAGCCATTATCTTCTAAAAGAAAGACTTAGCTTGTCTCCTAGGCTAGGTTTACAATGTTTAAATAAACATCAGTCAGATAAAAAATGTGAGGATTATGAAGTTAATTGGCTATGCATGAATGTAAACATAATCAGGCCACCAATATGGCCACCTATTGTTATTGATCCACCAACAAGACCGCCTATTATTGATCCCCCTGTTGTTATTGATCCACCGAGACCACCAGAGTATCTCTACTAAAACCCCCTCCTAATACCCTTTTCTGACAACCTCAGAAAAGGGGGCAGAGAATAAATTTTGTGTTCGATATGGAATAACAGAACATTCTTTTCCAACCGCCTCTTTCTAAAAGAGGGAGTTAGTTATGTAACAGGATCCCTTATCTCTGCAGTAGGTGGCCTCCCCCCTTTTACAAAGGGGGAAATAGTTTTCTGGATATCTTCTTTGTTTTATTTCAATTTAGTTAACGATAAAGGGGCTCTGCTTGATACACCTCCGCATATTTAATCCGATCATAAGATAAGCGGTAAGTAAATGTATCTCCTTTCTCTAACCGAACTTTAATTTTTATACCTTCAGGTTTTACATCTAAAACAGTACCAACATACTGCTTTCTTTTATCTGTTATTAATAATACTTTCTTACCAATATATTGCTTATAGTCATCATAAACTTTTAATACTATTTTTTTCCTTTCCTTTTTCTTTATTGGTTTGTCAGATTGCTTTATAGCTTGTTTTATAGCTTCTTTTGATTCAGCAATCTCTTCCTCACTTAATGGTTTAAAAATCGGCTGTATATATTCTCCATTAATTGAAAGAATAACATTTTGATAGACAAGTAACTCTAACGGATCTTCAGCCAACTCCATAGCTTGCATTAATGACTTCGAACCCTCACTTAAGTCTATGCTTATTTTTACTGAGCCAGAGTTTTTCATATATTTTGTCATTTCAGATTCAAACTTATCTGAAAAACTTAATTGGAAGTCTCTGGAAAGCCTTTTATTAAACCGATCAAGCTCATCCGATATACACTGATCAGCAGTTATTTTATTTTTTTCCTGGCAATTTTTTACCCATAATTTATTATACGTTTCGTCATTATAATTAAATGTAAGCAATTGCAGCTGTGGATCTTGCATCATTAAAGCTCTAGGTTCTAAAGAGCTAATATTTTTTACTTTCAAGTTTATATTATAACTACCTAGCCCTCGTACGTTATAGTCAATATCAAAATTTACTCCTGCCGTAAATGCATCATGCAAATAGCCCACTGAAAAATCTGCAACAATTTCATCAAGCCCCATTTCTGTTGCTTTCATATAAAATGGATACTTGTACGCTGCATTGGGTGTCAACTGTCTATTAAGTAAATCGTTATCCAGAGGTGATGAGCGAGTACCCTCTACCTGTAGTTGCACACTTGCAGGTAGCTCTTTCATATTTTTATAGCCAAGCTGGATAATATCTAACAAAGAGGGAAACTTAACTCTTACCAAATCAGTTGTTGAGCTAAACTTTTCATTTTCTTTAGGTATTGGAAAGTCTATGCTGACACCCTTAACTTCCACAGCGCCATCATAGGTTGTCTGAACATCTTTATAGGAAAAGTCAGCCCCTGTCATTGCGGCATAGCTACTCATTTGCTCTAAAAACTTGTCAACTTTATATGTTATGTAAAACTGCGCGCCTCCAACCCCTACAGCAATTATTACAACTAATACAATAATAAATTTTAACATTTGATTTGCCCTATCTACCCAGAGGCTGTTGTTGTTTTTGTGTAATATAAAAATACTATAATTTTAAACAGCATATTAATTTAAAACAAAACTACTATACTCCAAATGTAGTCGTAATTTTCTTTATTTTAAATGGCGATGAGTTGATTTGAGCAGGGTTCTTTAGAAGACTGTTGTTCATTAGTGAAAAAACTAAAGACAAGATTAATATGTAAGTATAGAAGGAAAATTAGGATTTCTTAATATTTTTTAAGCTGCAAAAAAATGGAGCTTTGATTAGCTCCATTTTTTGTTTTTAATTAAAGAATTATTTTTATTTACACATCAAGATTAGTTACTCTTAACGCATTATCTTCTATAAAGTTTCTTCTTGGTTCTACCTGGTCCCCCATCAAAGTAGTGAAAATTTGGTCAGCTGCAATAGCATCTTCAATTGATACTTTTAGCATCCGCCTTACTTCAGGGTCCATTGTTGTTTCCCATAGCTGTCCTGGGTTCATTTCACCCAAACCCTTATAACGCTGAATGGTAAAGCGCTTGGTGGTTTCTTTCATCAGCCAATCTAAAGCAGCTTCAAAGCTGTCTACAGGTTGTTTCCTTTCACCTTTAGCAACATAGGCAGTTTCTTCTAGTAAGCCAGAGAGTTTATCCCCAAGCTTGACCATATTACGGTAGTCATTGGAGATAAAGAACTCTGTTGACAGAGGGTAGTCATAATCAACCCCATGATGGGTTAACTTAACTACTGGCAGCCATACTTGATGCTCTTTATCATACTGCACTTCAACTTTATAGAGCTTTCCAGACTTACTTTCTACCTCCAGTGCTTTATTTAGAGTTGCAGCCCAGTTTGTTATTAGCTGCTCATTTTTCAGTCCCTCTTCAGCAACTGTTTCACTGTAGACAACATTCTTCAATACCTCTGAAGGGTAAAGCTGCGAAAGCTTATTGATGGCAGACTCTATTTTACGATGTGCACTCACCAACTCTTCTAGCTGTACACCACCAATTCCAGGAGCATCTTCATTTACATATAGTGCAGCATTTTCTAGGGCTGCCTGTATTAAATAATCATCTAAGGCAGCTTCATCTTTTATGTAGTTCTCTTGCTTACCACGCTTCACCTTGTATAAAGGAGGCTGAGCAATATAGACATAGCCATGCTCAATCAACTCTGGCATTTGCCTAAAGAAGAAAGTAAGTAATAGTGTTCGTATATGCGAGCCATCAACATCAGCATCAGTCATGATAATAATGTTGTGATAACGTAATTTTTCGAGATTAAACTCTTCTCGACCAATACCACAACCTAAAGCTGTAATTAATGTGCCAACCTCAGCTGAAGAAAGCATTTTATCAAAGCGTGCTTTTTCAACATTTAAGATTTTACCTTTCAGTGGAAGGATTGCTTGTGTTTTACGGTTGCGCCCTTGCTTAGCCGAACCACCAGCGGAATCACCCTCCACAATATAGAGTTCAGATAACGCTGGATCTTTTTCCTGACAATCTGCTAGTTTGCCTGGTAACCCAGCAATATCCAGCACCCCTTTACGACGCGTCATTTCTCTTGCTTTACGCGCTGCTTCCCTAGCCCGTGCTGCATCAACCATTTTAGAAACAATAGACTTCGACTCTTGAGGGTTTTCAAGCAGATAGTCAGAAAGAAGTTTATTCATTTCCTGCTCTACTGCAGATTTAACTTCTGAAGAAACCAGCTTATCTTTAGTCTGAGAAGAGAATTTTGGATCAGGTACTTTAACAGAGATAATAGCAGTTAACCCTTCCCTGGCATCATCACCAGTAGTGTTAACTTTTTGTTTCATTAGATTTTCTTTTTCAATATATGAGTTAAGCGTTCTGGTAAGCGCTCCACGGAAACCTGCCAAGTGTGTACCACCATCCCTCTGAGGAATATTGTTAGTAAAGCAGTAAATATTTTCCTGGAAGCCATCATTCCATTGCATGGCAACTTCTACTCCAATGCCATCTTCTCTTTGAGTAGTAAAATGAAATACTTTGTTAACGGGGTTTTTATTTTGATTAAGAAACTCAACAAATGCTTCTAATCCACCATCGTATTTAAACTCATCTTCCTTACCACTACGCTCATCTTTAAGATGAATACAAACACCAGAGTTAAGGAAAGATAGTTCTCGTAAACGTTTAGCTAATATATCGTAGCTAAAGTGAATGTTGGTGAAGGTTTCTTCTGAAGGATAAAACTGTATTTCTGTTCCTGAGTAGTCAGTATCACCAATGACGGTTAACGGCTCTCTCGATACACCATGATCATAAATTTGCTGATGCACCTTACCATGTCTACGGATTGTTAAGCGAAGTTCTCTGGATAATGCATTTACCACAGAAACCCCTACACCATGTAAACCACCAGAAACTTTATAAGTGTTATCATCAAACTTACCACCAGCATGCAATACAGTCATGATAACTTCAGCTGCAGACTTCCCTTCTTCTTCATGGATGTCTACTGGAATTCCACGGCCATTATCTTTAACAGTTACCGAGTTATCTGGGTGAATGATGATATCAATTTTTGAGCAAAACCCTGCAAGTGCCTCATCAATTGAGTTGTCTACAATTTCAAAAACCATATGGTGAAGACCAGTACCATCGTCCGTATCACCAATGTACATTCCTGGTCTTTTACGAACTGCATCCAAGCCTTTTAAAACTTTAATATTTGATGCATCGTAACTTGTGGTCATACACGATAACTCCTGATTTGAAAGGATAACTTTCAGCCTTTATCGGCCCTATCAACTGGTTTGATTTGCCCATGTTCCACGTGAAACATCTTTACATCTTTTGTTTCATGCCATTCATAATCTAAAGATGACTCTTCAACACATGTTATGAATGCTTGGCAATTCATTGCTTCAATAAGCTGACACAGCTTATTTTTCTTTTCATTATCTAACTCTGCTGCAATATCATCGATCAAATAGATGCTCTGCTGGTTAGTAAACTTATTAAATAAAAAACCTTGCGCTATTTTTAATGCTGCTGTCACTAGCTTTAATTGTCCTCTTGAAAGTATTTCATCAGCTGGCAGACCATCAACTTTCACCTTTAGATCTGCACGATGTGGGCCATATAAAGTGCGATGCTGATTTTGTTCTTTATCAAAATTTGATGTAAGCAAATCAAGCAACTCTACTTTTTTATCCCAACCAGAGTAGTAGCTTAGTGATAGATCCGGTAAATCGATTAACTGAGAAACAATTTCATTAAAAACTGGGACAAATTGATCAATGTAAAGCTGGCGTTGCTGATCAATTTTACTGGCTAAGTTAGCTAAAGATTCACTCCAAACTTTTAATTCGGTTGGTGATATTTTATCACGTCTGAGTAGACTATTCCGATGTTTTATGCATTTTTGCGCCTGTCGCCAGTGTTCCATATAGAGATGTTCCACGTGGAACACTCCCCAATCAAGAAACTGCCTTCTTAACTTTGGGCCTCCTTCTAATAGCTGAAAAGTATCTGGGTTAATGACTTGTATCGGTAATAATTGTGCAAGTTGTGCAACAGTGCGAACCTTTTCACCTGCATACCGAATCATAAGCTCTCCAGATAAACTCCTTTTTAACCCTAATGGCAGCTTTCGATTACGTCCTACTGATAGTTCAGCAAAAACAGTACACTCTTGAGACTGAGAGTTAATAATTGGTTTAAGCTTAGTGCTTCGAAAGGAACGAGCCAGTCCAAGTAAATAAATAGATTCAAGTAAGCTGGTTTTGCCACTGCCATTTTTTCCAATAAACAGGTTAATGTCAGTAGCAAACTCTAGGTTAACAGAACGTAGATTTCTTAAGTTGGAAACTGATAAACGGGAAATGCTCATGCAGTATTATCAATACAAACCCATTACATCCGCATAGGCATTACTACAAATGTAGAATCTCCATCTTCAAGCTCTTCCAGTAGTACACTGCTATTGGAGTCAGACAATGTCAGTTTTACTTGATCACCAGATAAAACTGATAACACATCAAGTAAATAGCCAACATTAAAACCAATTTCCAGATGTTCTGAATCATATTGAACATTAACATGCTCTTCAGCTTCTTCTTGATCTGGGTTATTGGCAATAATCGTCAACGCATTATTGTCCATCAACAACCGAACACCACGGTATTTTTCATTAGATAAAATTGCAGCACGGTTTAAAGACTGACGCAGTACTTGACGCTCGCCAACTAAAATTTTGTCCCCACCCTTAGGAAGAACACGTTGATAATCAGGAAACTTGCCATCCACTAATTTTGAAGTAAATGAAAAGTCACCCGTATGAGCACGAATATGATTATTACTTAAGACTATGTTAACTGGCTCATCACCACCTGTCAGTAAACGCGCCATTTCCAAGATACCTTTACGTGGCACAATTACTTGGTGTAAATCAGCATTATTAATATCAGCCTCGACTGTACACATTGCCAAACGATGACCATCAGTAGCTACACCACGTAATTCACCTGGACGTAACTCTAATAGCATACCATTTAAATAATAACGAACATCCTGTTGTGCCATGGCAAATGCAGTTCGATCAATTAAGCGACGAAGTTTTGCCTGAGAAACAGAAAAAGAATGTGCACTTTCACCTTCTTCTATATTAGGAAACTCAGTGGCAGGTAATGATGATAAGGTGAAACGGCTACGACCAGCACGAACCAAAACTCGCTGATCGTCTTGTTTAACTTCAATTTCCGCTTCATCAGGTAATGACTTACAAATATCCATAAGCTTTCGAGCAGGAACAGTGATCTCTCCTGGTTGAGCAGATGACTCAAGTGGAACCCGACCAATGAATTCTACTTCCAAGTCAGTTCCTGTTAGCGATAACTGATTGTCTTCAACTACTAACAACACATTAGACAAAACCGGAAACGTATGTTTTCGCTCCACTACACCAGCTACTATTTGTAAAGGCCTAAGTAAAGCTTCCCGGGTAATAGTAAATTTCATCATTTCCTTCTCATACAAAAGTCGTCAACAGGAAAACCACTATAATAATTTCTAAGTCGTTAATGACCGGAGCAAATTTTTGTAATCTTCTCTAATTTCTGAATCGGTTTCAGTCAGTTCTTTCACTTTACGGCAAGCATGTAAAACTGTCGTATGGTCTCTCCCACCAAATGCATCACCTATTTCAGGCAAAGAGTGGTTGGTTAACTCTTTCGATAAAGCCATCGCCACCTGTCGTGGCCTAGCAACAGAGCGGCTACGACGTTTTGATAAAATATCAGCCATCTTTATTTTATAGTACTCAGCGACCATTCGCTGGATATTATCAATACTGACCTGCTTATCTTGAAGTGCCAACAAATCTTTGAGGGATTCACGAATCAAGTCGATAGTAATGGGACGGCCTAAGAAGTTAGCATGAGCAATTACCCGCTTTAGTGCACCTTCTAATTCACGGACATTAGAACGCACTCGCTGTGCAATGAAAAAAGCCGACTCATGGGGTAAGTCAATTTTCGCTTGCTCTGCTTTTTTCATTAAAATGGCAACTCGCGTTTCCAACTCAGGAGGTTCAACAGCAACTGTCAACCCCCAGCCAAAACGTGACTTTAAGCGTTCTTCTAAACCATTAATTTCTTTTGGGTAGCGATCACAAGTAAGGATCATTTGCTGACCACCTTCTAAAAGAGCATTGAAAGTATGAAAAAACTCTTCTTGTGAGCGCTCTTTACCAGCAAAAAACTGAATATCATCAATCAATAGTGCATCAACTGAGCGATAATAGCGTTTAAAGTCATTGATTGCGTTTAGCTGTAAGGCTTTCACCATATCAGCAACAAATCGTTCAGAATGTAGATAAATAACTTTCGCGTGATTATTTTGTTTGACTAGAAAGTTACCAACTGAATGCATCAAGTGAGTCTTACCTAAGCCAACTCCACCATATAAAAATAATGGATTGTATGCAGCACCTGGGTTCTCTGCCACTTGTCTTGCTGCTGCTAAAGCAAGTTGGTTTGACTTACCTTCCACAAAGCTATCAAACGTAAAATCTACATTAAGTGAACTATTGTGTTTTAGTCCACCTTCAACATCAACCTGTCTCGAAACTGGCCTAGGTTTGCTATGGCTAGTTGCTTCTGTCAGTTCAGCTAATACATCCAGTTGAGTAGGTTCTGCTTCTGTTGTTAGGTTTTCGTTTTGACTCTCAGTATTACCAATATTGGTCAGAGGATTTACAAAACTACCAGCACTATCTTTAGCTATCGACTGATTACTGGATCGAACTTTAGAAGCCAATTGATTAGCAGCTTGGTTTTGTTGGCGAGCACCCGCTAAAAAACTAGGTTTACGCACAGCTACTTCGAGCATAACTAAAAAAGGCATCCCTTCAGCTAGCTCGCTTAGAATCTCTTCAATTCTGACTAAGTATTTTTCCTTAACCCAGTCTTTTACAAACCGGTTGGGAGCAAACATTGTCAGTTCATTGCCCTCAAGTTCAACCTTGAGTGGTCTTATCCAAGTATTGAACTGCTGAGAAGGCAACTCATCCTGTAAAATTTCAAGACATCGTTGCCAGACTGTGAGCGACACTAATCTCTCCCCTTATCAATGTGTCAACAGGCGACAAATGATTACACAACGGTTCATTCTATATCTTCTTAATAAAGTTATCCACATCAATCTTTGACTGATTACAAGCCCTACTTGGATAAAAAAAATCTATACTAATCAAGCTATTAGAAAGTTAGAAACAAGATGATAACAAGTTGTTTACAGCTTTATTAACATAAAAAATTTACTGTGAATAACTTGTTAGTGGATAATAGGATAACCCTGTGTACAACCCAGTGGTTAACTCATTGGATAACTTTATCAACAATTGTTGCACAAGATTTTCATAGTTATTACACAAATAATACTCAAGATAGTCACAAACTTATTATTCTTATAAAGACTAGTAATCAAAGGTTAAAAGTTACTTATCCACAGAAAAGGCTGACTCTAATAATAACATCAATAACAAAACACTCTCTTTTCTTAAGAAGAATATTAATTATTAATAATAATTTGTCTGCTTGGCTGAAATGGAAGAAAATCGTAAGCGAAGAGTTAAAACGTCAGTTGATGTGGACAACTTCAACATTAACGAATAGAATTGGCGGCCCTTGGAGTCATAGGTCGTAAATTTATCAACAGCAAAACAAGACTTATGGTTATTTAAGCCAAAACACTGTTAATTTAAAAAGGTGTTTTGAAGCATTCTCTGTGTATAACCATCCAAACTAAAAGCAGCAAACAGACAATATTGTCCTACAAAGATCAATTTATATACAAATTTTAAGTCAACACTGAGCTATGTTTGCCAAAAACTGCTGAATGAGCTAATCCACTTTCTTTAAATGAAAAATTTTTTCTTCAAAGCAATAGATATTCACAACAAAATTTTTTGCCTAGTTACCAGTTTTCTCTGTGGATAATCCTAATAGCCTGAAAATGCACCTGCTACAATCATTCAACCAAACTACTAACTTACCCTTGATAAATTGGACTTGTTAGTCATGCTTCAAGCTAATCCATACTTATATCTTTATCCTAAAATGAGGGATGGTAGATAACAGGGAAGTATGTGTAATATTGAGGCTATTCCCTGTTTTGCTTGAGCAGACCTATTAACTTGATCCTTAGAAATATAAAGTTACCCACACCTTGATGGGCTTCCCATACAAATTGATGTTCTGTGTATAACTCATGACGTAGTTTATGTCGCGGTGCATAAGTCTTCATCTTCTAATGCTTTCCACAGCAAAGAGAGTAGAGGATAAAAACAGAAAGGATAGATCACCAAAGGTCACTTAAAGGAAACTCTATGCTCTAATGAGTTGAAACAGCCTGACAAAACAGCAAGCTAATACCAGGAAACCCCTTCTTAAAACAAAAAGTAGCAGCTAAGCTGTTAATAAATTGACCTGACCAGCAAGATTCCTTACAATTGCGCGTCTTTTAGATCTAAAAAAAGAGCAGTAAATACTTTCTGGAAAGTAATAGGTACGACGTATGAAAAGAACTTTTCAACCAAGTAACCTAAAGCGCAAGCGCACTCATGGTTTCCGTGCTCGCATGGCAACCAAGAATGGCCGTTTGGTAATCAAACGCCGTCGTGCTAAAGGCCGCAAGCGCCTGGCTGCGTAATTGGTTTTGATAGGGCACTTGTAGCGTGGATCAAAGATTCAGTAAAGAGTCTCGTTTATTAAACAAGGCTGATTTTCAACGGGTCTTTGACAACGCGCCCTTTCGAGCATCTCACCCAAACTTGCTGATTCTGGCAACCCCCTCTTCTCACGAACAACCCCGACTTGGTCTAGTTATTGGTAAAAAAAATACCAAGAAAGCAGTAGCAAGAAACCGAATTAAAAGACTGATTCGAGAGTCTTTTCGCTGCAACAAACAACACCTTCCTGCAATTGACTTAGTATGTATAAGTCGTAAAGGGCTCGAAGAGCTGGATAACCCGGCTATGTTTCGATTATTAGAGCAACAATGGAAGCGGTTGATAAAAAAAGCCAGCAAACTATCTACTAAAACTATCCACAAGTAACAGCTAACCAGTTTTTTAACTACTATTTAGCTAACTTGACTACATTATTAACTTTTGAAAGCTCGCTACTTTGCGCAAAACACCTGCAGAAATAATTACACTACTCATTAACTGATGGCTTGTACTACGTTTGTTCATAACTTAGCTGCAGGTTAAAAACAATTAAACAAGATTAGCAGTAGGGTAATTAGGCAAACTTGCGTATAATCCCTCCTCTTATTTAGATGTGAATAACTGTTATCAACAGATGGTATGGCTTAAGAAACCATGGATTTTCAAAGAACTCTTTTAATAGGTGGCTTAGCAATAGTCGGCTACCTAATGATTTTGCAGTGGGATAAAGATTACAACCAAGTCCCAACCACTACTCAACAGCAGGAACAGCACCAAACAGTTCCTTCAACAGAGGATGCACCTCAACTGACTCAGGCTAAACAAGGTGCATCTGATGATGTTCCAATGCTTGATTCAGTAGCTGATGCACCAACTGATGATACTGCTGCAGATAAACAAGTTGTCACAGTAACAACAGATACGTTTGCAGTAGAAATTGATACTAAAGGTGGCAACATTGTTAAGGCATCATTACTGAAATACCCAGTAAAACTGCCAGATGATAATGAACCAAATCCTGCTCCATTTACTTTACTAGAGCGTTCATCAGCTAGAACTTTTATCGCCCAAAGTGGTTTGATTGGGCCAGATGGTACTGATAGCAAAGGTAAAGCAACTTATCAGGCTGCTCAAACTAACTACCAGCTTAATGGTGGAGAGACCTTAAATGTGGACCTTTCTTTAGTGGATAAGAAAGGGGTTAAGGTTATTAAGCGTTATACCTTCACTAAAGGCAGTTATGAAGTCAAAGTCAGTTATGTTGTGGATAACACATCATCCACAACCTGGCAGGCCAACTTATATGCCCAGCTGAAACGGGACAATACTCAAGATCCTAGTAACTCCTCCTCTTCTATGGGAATGAGCACTTATTTGGGTGCGGCTGTACGCGGCAAAGAAGAAAGATATGTAAAACTGCCTTTTGATGAGTTTGAAGAAGAAAAATTTAATGCTGATGTAACAGGTGGTTATGCTGCCGTTCTTCAGCACTATTTTGTAAGTGCCTGGATACCGAATCAGGAACAATTGAATAATTTCTACACCAGAAAGGCAGGCAGCAATAATATTGTTGGCTTTAAAAACCAAAATAATCCACTCAAACTGGCTGCGGGTGAAAAAGGTGAAATTAGTGCTACCCTTTATCTCGGCCCTAAAGACCAGAAACGTTTAGCTGAACTGGCTGATGGTCTAGAGCTAACTATCGACTATGGTGTGCTTTGGTTTGTTGCTCAGCCTTTGTTCTGGTTATTAACTTTTATTCACAGCCTGATTCCTAACTGGGGTTGGAGCATTATCTTGCTTACAGTTATGGTCAAGGCTGCTTTCTACCCATTATCAGCTGCCAGCTACCGCTCTATGGCCAATATGCGGCGGTTGTCTCCTAAGTTACAGGAGATGCGTGAACGCTATGGAGACGACCGTCAGAAGATGTCTCAGGCGATGATGGAGATGTACAAGAAAGAGAAAATTAATCCGCTTGGTGGTTGCTTACCCATTTTGGTACAGATGCCAGTGTTTATTGCCCTTTACTGGGTGCTTTTAGAAAGCGTCGAGTTACGCCAAGCACCATGGTTAGGGTGGATTACTGACCTGTCAGTAAAAGATCCATACTTCATTTTGCCATTGATCATGGGTGCATCCATGTTTGTGCAACAGTTGTTGAATCCAACACCTCCAGACCCCATGCAAGCGAAAGTGATGAAATTGATGCCAATTATCTTCACTGTATTCTTCTTATTCTTCCCTGCTGGTCTGGTACTGTACTGGGTAGTGAATAACTTGTTATCGATTGCTCAACAGTGGATGATTACACGTCAGATAGAAGGTCAAGCTGCTGCAAAATCAACAAAATAATCAACAGCTTTCCACAACTTTATCCACAAGGCTCTAACTATTGGTTAGGGCCTTTTTCTTGCCTATAATCAATAGGTTAACGCTTTTTTCTAAACCTCCCCAGTTTTGCTTTTACACAGATAAAGATTATGAATTCAATTGCTTCTCTTGATACTGATACCATTGCTGCCATTGCTACTCCTCCTGGTAGAGGTGGCGTTGGAATTATTCGGGTGTCTGGACCAAAAGCTCAGGAAGTTGCTGATCAATTAGTAAAGGCTCAACTTAGCCCTAGAATGGTCCATTTTGGTCCGTTTTATAGTCAGTCTGGAGAAGTGCTTGATGAAGGAATCAGCTTGTTTTTTCAGGGACCGAACTCGTTCACTGGTGAAGATGTACTCGAACTGCAAGGCCATGGTGGCCCTGTTATTCTCGATTTGTTACTAAATGAAGTGCTTTTTATGGGAATTCGCCATGCTCGACCAGGTGAGTTCAGTGAGCGTGCATTTTTAAATGACAAAATAGATCTAACCCAGGCGGAAGCCATTGCTGACTTGATTGATAGCGCATCCGAACAAGCAGCCAAAAGTGCTATTCGTTCACTACAAGGTGCTTTTTCTAAACGTATCAACGAACTTGTGGAAAACCTGACCCAGCTTCGGATTTATGTCGAAGCTGCAATCGATTTTCCTGAAGAAGAAATCGACTTTCTAGCAGACGGCAAAGTGGCCAGTGATTTAGATTCAATTATCCACAACGTAGATTCAGTATTAAAAGAAGCTAACCAAGGAGCAATGCTTCGTGAAGGGATGAGTGTAGTAATTGCTGGCCGGCCAAACGCAGGCAAGTCCAGTTTGCTTAATGCACTGGCTGGTAGAGAAACGGCTATTGTCACTGACATAGAAGGTACCACCCGGGATGTGTTGAGAGAACATATCCACATCGACGGATTGCCATTACATATTATAGATACAGCCGGCTTACGAGATAGTGATGATAAAGTTGAGCAAATAGGTGTAGAGCGAGCCTTTAAAGAAATCAGCGAAGCAGACCGAGTCTTATTGATGGTTGATGCTAGTACTTCTCAATCAACAGATCCCCATGAAATCTGGCCGGAGTTTGTGGATAAGCTCCCTACTCTAGATAAGGTAACTATCATCAGAAACAAAGTGGATCTTACTGGTGAAGATGCTGGGGATAAAACTAATCCACAAGGTGTAAAGACTATTGCTATTTCAGCGATGCAAGAGCAAGGCATTGAAGAATTAAAAGAGCATCTAAAAGCATGCATTGGTTTTGAAGGAACCACCGAAGGTGGCTTTACGGCCAGAAGACGTCATATTGAAGCCATTAATCAAGCACAAGAGTACTTGTACACAGGCAAGCAACAGCTCACTAGTTATGGTGCTGGCGAACTATTAGCTGAAGACTTACGACTTGCTCAACATTCACTGAGTGAAATTACAGGTGAGTTTACCTCGGATGACCTATTAGGCAGGATTTTTTCTAGCTTTTGTATTGGTAAGTAATTGGTGTTGTATTCGTGTTTTGAGCCCGTTTTCCTTTGGTTAACGGGTTTTTTGTGCTTTTTTATACAGCTTTTATTTTATTATCTTTTTATATTATTCTTATTATTATATTTTTTGGAAATTATTATTTTTGTATTTTGTTAATTAAATTGTAATTTATTTTGTCGGTACTTATTTATTTTTGATTGTTATAAAACAAATATATACAACACTTAAATTATAATTTTGTTGTTTGTGTATTAATATAAAAATAATTTTTTATATTAATACGTGATTGTATGTAGCGGTTTTAGTAGATAGTTGTATGGTGGTATAAAAAAATAATACAACTACTGAATTATACATACATACATAATATTATTTTTAGTTATTATTTCCAGCTTGCAAAATCAGCCTTATCTTTTTTTACCATCAGCACAATATGAATAAAGGACGATAGAATCGACAAACTGGTTAAGAGTACAAAATTCAATCAGACGTTCCAGCTCCTTAAACTTAAAATAACATACTTTCTTATTTTAACTTTGATCATAAGTTAAAATAAGGGTTGGCTTTATTTTAACTTATGATCAAAGTTAAAATAAGAGCTACCCTTATTTTAACTTAGCGATATATTAAGAGTACTTTTATGGAACGAGGACTTACTGGGTGCTATGTACCAAGCATTGCTGGTGGAGTTAACTGCCAGGCTTTTGTGCCTAATCCCTTGCCACCAGTGCCTCCATTACAAATTAGTGGCAAGCTTCAATCTCGTATTAATGAGGCTCTGCTTGCGCTTGGCCGTTTAGATGCTATCAGTACTCTACTGCCTGATGCTCAGTTGTTCCTGTACAGCTATGTTCGCAAAGAAGCGGTAATGTCTTCTCAAATAGAGGGTACCCAATCATCATTAAGTGATCTTATGCTGTTTGAGATGGAAGGGCAGCCAGGTGTACCAATGGATGATGTGCAGGAGGTATCATGCTACGTTAATGCGCTAAACCTGGGTGTACAACGTATCCGTGAGGAATATCCTATAACCTTCCGTTTGGTGACTGAACTGCATCAGGCACTGATGACCTCTGGACGAGGTATCTCTAGAGGTCCAGGTCAGTTCAGGAAAAATCAGGTGTGGCTTGGTGGTCACCGTCCAGATGAGGCAATTTTTGTTCCTCCACCCGCAACTCATATCGATCAATGCTGGGCTGATTTGGAAAGATTCATCAATGATATTCCTGAACAAACAGACCCTTTAATAAAAGCTGCATTAGTTCATGTACAATTTGAGACTATCCATCCTTTTATGGACGGTAATGGTCGTATTGGTCGGCTACTTATTCCGTTGATTTTTGTTGAAGCAAAAATACTACAAGAGCCGCTACTTTATTTGTCAGTTTTTTTTAAGAAACACCGACAAACTTATTACGATCGTCTACAACAAGTCCGTATCTCAGGTAATTGGGAAAGGTGGTTGTTGTTTTTTGTTGATGCTGTAGCAGAAGTAGCTAATAAAGCTGTAGCAACTGCTAAACAGTTAAGTGATCTGCTTAGTCAAGACAAGCTGCGCCTGAGCACATTGGGGCGTATTTCAGGCTCTGCCAGCCAGCTACTTGATGCTTTGTTTAGGCAACCCATCGCCAATATTAATAAGCTGGCGGAGCTAAGTGGTTTAACGCCAGCCACTATTGGTAAAGCCCTTGATGCAATGGAGCAACAACTCAGCATCGTGCACGAAATTACTAGCCAAAAGCGTAATCGCGTATATGCGTATAGCGCTTATATAGATATTTTGAACCAGTCTTGATTAAGCTGGTTGACTTTCCAAGCAAGCCAACACAGCGCAAGAGCCTGTCTGGTAGGGAATTTATCAAAAGGCCAGAGACAGTAAACAATTATTAGAGGCGATCTTTCAATAAAGGGCTAACAATTACTTCTTCCGATTCTTTTTTCTAGCTGCTTTGGCTTGCTTACTTTTTGATTTTTTACGTTGCTTGATTACTTTTGTTGAAGGAGTACTTAATTTTTTTTCATTTTTTTTGAATGAATTATATTTTTCTTTTTCTTCTTGAAAAAATGCCCAACACTCCATTTGCTTATGAGGGTCATCTAGTTGACTTCGTTTGAAAGATTCGGCAATTTTTGTGATATAGTCTTCTATTGGAGTTGTTAGTGAGTGCCTGACTTCATCCATAGAAACAAATTGATTATCAAAAAGCCCTTGTTTATTTGCTTCTTCTATTTGAGGCATTAAATGTTCAGCATGAGCCCTGGCAGCTGTATATCCAGCACATGAAACCAAGAAAGAATTATTTTCTTCACAGCATTGTTGAAAAAAATGTTCTGTTATATTAATAAATTCCTCTCTTGTAATTACCTCTTTATAAAAAGCAAATTCGATAGCATCTAAAGCGGCTGAGCGAGAGTACATATACACATGATTATTAAATAACATTTTCTTCATGGCAGATAAGTCTCCACCACTTGTGTTAAATAATATCATGTGTAGGTTTTCAGTAATTAAGTCATCAAATAAATTATCTACAATATTTTCGGGTAGGCTAAATAAATTGATAATTAGCTGGTGAGCTTCTGTTGCTTTAAAGTGCCCTAGCAACATTACACTATAAATATGCCCAATAAAGTTTGGCTCTTCATACGCATAGTGACCAGGACATTCTAATACATCCTTTAGGTTATTAATAAGTAAGGGAATACTTTCCTCTCTATTTGCCGTAACTTTATCAACAGCTTCTCGTTGATAAGGGCCAAGAAAGCTTAATAGACTGATTGCATCTTGTAAGCCCAGTTCTTTTTGTATAACTACATCTGTCATGATGTCTTCTATCTCAAGTATTTGTGGAACAATATTTTTCCTAGTATACGATAAACAAACTTGATTACATTAATATCAGCTCAACTTCGCCACCTTCTTGATTAATCACCTTATGCAAAAATGTATAAGATACCCGCCACTTACCTCCTGATGTCTGAATACTCGATTCCGAAGTTTTTTTAGGTTGACATAACTGCTAATTTATTTATGCAGCCGCTCTGTATTTTAATGAGTCAGTGGGCTCTTGTTTGCCCAAATCTAAACCCGCTAAATGCTTTTTCGAGCGGCGCTCAGGAAGCACACTGATTATTGCAGCGGTAAAGGCTTTCAGTTGCTGTTTTGGTTCATCAGCCGTGACAACTGCTTCTACAGTTTTTATTAGGGCTTCTGTTTTGATTCGCTCAGTCAAACAGCCAACAGGAAGCCCGGGCTGCTTATTTTCAAGGCGGACGGATTGCTCTGGATGTAGCAGTAACATATGGTCGTACAGCAGGCTCATGATCACGCCTCGCGTTGATCCTTCTTCGCCTTGTTGTTTGGCCAATCGGTTCCAGCCAGCATGTTGCTTCCAGTCCTCAATGAAAACCTCAACTAACCATCTCAATGTATAAACCCTAGCAATATCACCATGCCGCCAGGACATGTCGGATGCCACTAGATATCGATAATTTTTTTCTCCCTCATATTTCAAAGCAACCACAAACCGCTTTTTACCATGGGCTTTCACATAAACCCGAGCCGCCAGCATGGTGATTGACTGTGTTTTTTGGCCTCGGATAATTAACTTGGTATCGACGCCTGTTTGGCGTGCAAAGTAATGTGTAAGTCGTACTTTTTTTCCTTGGGAAAGGATTAGTTGATTGGAGCGTAATTGACTCACCACTTGAGCACCACCCGTCGCAATGGAAGCCTTATCCATGAATTCTGCTGTGCTATACAGTGCATCAGCAATGACCGCATTAATCTTTATATCAGAAAATGACAATGAAAATGCTTCAACCATCTCAAGTGCTAAAGCTTGTTTGGTCGGATAATCTGGGTTGGGCTTAGGTTTTTTGGGTCTTTCTTTTCCAGGAATACCCAGCCTCTTTAGGGCTTTATTTTTCTGACGCCAAGCACTTAACGCTGGATCAGGTGTATAAAAGCGAAAAGCAATCGGTAAGGTAGCTACAGGTGTCACCAGTAGCATAAACACTAGCTCTTGCCCTTGAACATAGCCGCCGGATTTTTTATGTTTTATTTTATGCACACCTTTAATACGTCGTGTTCTCTTGGAGCGGACTTTATCACTATCGTCAAAAATGAGTACTCCTCTCGTAATATGATAGTGATTGAGTACTTGTCGGACACTGGCTTGCAACAACAATGACCAGGCAATTTTACTATGGTAAAACATCCAACGTAATTGGTCCTGCTTGAATGCTCCTAAGCTACACCGCTCAAAAACAGCCCAGCAAAATACACCAGTGACACCAATTCCCATCAGCATAATAGTTAACCAGCGACACTGGATACGACTTAATCCAGGAGATTGAAAAGAAACAGTCAAGGTGTCGTTTAGAGTTTGAACAAACTTTATCACATGGGGAATAGGGGTAATCAACACAAGTCGTCATCAAGTCGCTATTGAAATACAAGCGCGATATACTACACCATCACTGGTCTGCAGGTGTCGTGTTGATCGTTCTTTGCTAGGCGAAGAAATGGAGCAATACCTGTAGTCCAGTCTTCTGAATCTCTCTCATCGTGCTAGTCAAGCATTAAAAACTTCGGAATCGAGTGAATAGTAACAGACTTGGGATTTAGGCGGATTATCTCTCCATGAAGCTCTTTACCCTGTTTATTAACAAAGCCAACAGTATCTCCCACCTGTAGTTCATTTTTGGTTAAGGTGCCCCTCTTTGTCTGCTGAATCTCGATGTCTGTTTTTTGTACATTAATCATGTAGAGAGGGATGATCCAGTCTTTTCCATCTTTAATGTTGGTAACTTCCGCTTTGGTTTGTCTGATTTTAATTAACTTAGCGGGAATTAGGCGGTTTTCAGTGGGCTCAAAATACTCAATAGTGTCACCTACCCGTAAGCAGGCCTTGGCTTCTAGCAGCCGTATGGGATCATTTATCATGTTGTCTATTGCTCTGCTTAGGCGATACAAATCGAAAGCAGTAGCGTTTTCTAAGGCTTGGATAATATCTGAATAGTTCATAATAAACGGCTGTAGTTGGTTGGCTTGTGCAGGTTGAATAGCATACTGATGAGCAGCTGTGTTGTTAAGCTCCTATTTTACCTAAAAGCTTTTTTCTAACCTTCCATTGGAATTGCTCAACATAAACTGCAAAATAGAGTGATTGTTAAACGTTGATTAGTATTACCACCCTATTTAGGCTTATAAAACACATGACCACTACTAATACTGACATATTCAAAACAGATAACCCTAAAATCAAGTTGTTGCTCACAATGGGAGAACTTGAATTTGGGAATGAGTGGCCGGATTATATTGCTCAATATGGTTTTACTGCAGAAGATATTTCTGAACTGTTGTGTGTTTTTGAAAGTCAGCAGCTACTGGAGGTAAATGATGGGCCTGAAATGTGGGCGCAGGTTCATGCGTGGCGAGTTTTAGGGCAATTGCGGGCTGAGGAGGCTATCGAGCCAATTCTTAAGCAGCTTGAATCACTCACTGAAGATGATGATTTAGCGCTTGATGAGCTTAGTATAGTACTGGGCTTAATAGGCCCTGCTGCATTAGAACCACTACAACAATATTGGAATGAAGTGCATGAAGGCGAATTGTGTTATGAGGTAGTAGCTGATGCCTTAGCTAAAATTGTTGAGTTTAATCCAGACACGCTTGATCAGGTAATAGAAATCTATCGGCAATACTTACAAAAACCCATTGTTAGTTTTATTAGTTTAAATGGAATTTTGATAGGTAATATCCTTGACTTAAAGGCTGTTGAGCTAGTTGATGAAGTACACCAGCTGTTTCAGCTTGGCTGTGTCGATTTAACCATTTTAGGTGACTTTGAAGAAGTAGAGTTAGAATTAGGGTTGAGAGATAAACGTAAAACGCCACCATTAATGTGGAATGGTGAAGAACTGTTTATCTCAGAAAGAATAGAAAGTAACAAAAAGCTGGCAGAAATAGAAAAATGGCTGAAAAAATATGCAGATGGCGATGCCATTGACTCACTGTCAGAGTTAGATGGGTTTTTTACTGCAATCGCTTGTTCGCCCAAAGCCATTTTACCCTCAACCATGATGCCTGTGTTATGGGGCGGTCATGATAGTATGCCAGTTTTTGACTCCCATAAAGAGTCTGAACAGGTGGTTAAATCTTTATTCGATTACTATAACAAACTAATAGATAACCTTGAGTCAAAAAGATGGCAGCCCATCTTTAAACATTATAAAAATGATACAAATATAATATTGGTATTAGATTGGTGTAATGGTTTTTTACGTGGGAAACGTTTATGGGGAAACATACCATCAAATATGGCAGATTATGTGAGTGGTAATCTTGTTCCAATCCTTTATTGTATGGGGTCTAGTAATTTTCCTATTAATGCTCGGATAAAAATAGAGGAAGTTAAACATTTCCACAAAGCGATTGAAGAAGGTATAAAGAATGTCTATCAAATCATGCAACAGCATAGGGCGGTAGAAGGTGATGGATTAACTGTTGCACGAAAAGAGCCAAAAGTGGGCCGTAATGACCCTTGCCCATGTGGAAGTGGCAAGAAGTATAAGAAGTGTTGTGGCAGGTAATAGACCACTCGTTTTGGCTATATAAAATAGTATTCTTAAAAAAATAGGGTTATTGGATCGGCCCTATTTTTAGTCGCTTATCTTACTCCAAAAACTGCGTTTTCTACCATGTAGTTCTTGTAAGGTTTGATAATATTGCTCTGCTGTTTCTAACGATTGATAATTTTTAATTTGGTTATCTAGTTCGATAAGCTTTTTCATATAGCGAGCAGCATGACTATAAGCCTTGCTACGTGCATTATCGAGAATATCATTGGTTAATACTCGATAACAGGCAACAACTGCTAATAAGCAATGTTGTTTTTCAAACACTTTTACGTAATCGGTTAAACGACTATAGAAGGTACGTGCAAGCTCATCGAGTCGAGATAAAACTAGATTTTGTGCTTTTTCATATTGCTTTAAATAAAGTAATTTATCTACAGCAATATACAGGGTTTGACATTGCTCTGCCTCATCAACAGCTTTCGCTAATACAAGTTGTTTTTCTTCTTCGTGTAATAGTTCTATTAATTCATTAAGTGCTTCAGCTGTTTGAGTGGTTTGATAAATTTGTTCCCTCACTTCTCTCAGTTTGGGTTTATCATTCATTAACTCATACACTTTATTTAATAATTGAAGGCGAGTCAGCTCGTCTGCCTGCCATGGCTTATCAAGCCATTTAAGCGCTTTTTTGGGCTGATTAAACAGCACATATTGCTCAACAATACTTTTAATTTGCAGGGAGTTTGGCATAGCAGAGAGTAATAAGGTAGCGTGCTCGTAAAGTTCTGGGTCGGCCAAAGCCTCAGCTACTTGGTGCAACTTACTTGATAGTTTGATTAGCTCAAAAGTTGGTCTTGAAGTGGTGTTGCTGGTCCCCTCTTTTTTAAACTGTTGGCGTATTTCATTTTCATAACGCCAGGCTAATTGTTTCAACTGTTGTTCATTTAGCAAAATATGAGTGTTTGGCAGCAAAGCATCTAGCACTCCATAGTCTTCTTGAGCAACTAAGTCATAGATTTTAGTTAACCAGTCGATGCTCTCATTACCCCAGGCTTTAGCTGCTTTAAGCCATAATACATTTGCACGCAGAAACTCTCCGCCTACAACACCACCAGAGTCATCAACACGGTTCATGACAGAACCATGAATGAATAGCAACAAATCGGTTAGCTCAAAGGCATTTTTGGGGCTGTAAGGAAGGATTACTTGTTCAATATCATCAATAAGCGCCGCGAGTCTACTGGCTAGCTGAAAACTTTCTCCATACTCAATAAAGCGACGACCACGTTTAATTGATTGAATTTGACTCTTAACTTGTCGGGTAAGGCCCTCGGGGTTTGAACGCAAGGCTAGTGATTCTATTCTTAGGTCTAATGCCCGGTCTTCCCCAAGTAAACTGATGACAAAATCTGCCAGCTCTGTTGCGTTAAGCTGTTTTAGCTGGGCTATCAGCTGTTCCTTTTTCATGGGTGTACTCTATGTTTGGTGTACGCTTTTATTAATGACTCCTAAACTTCGAGTTATATGATACCTCACTGTTTCAGAATAAAAAGAAGCTAGCGCTGATAGTGGGCTTGAGACTGGTCACGAATTCTCCACCTTTGTTTTTGGTAATGCGTGTTAGTTTGATGGAGGTGGAAAAACAAGGTGGGTAGTAAACGATTTATTAAATATATAACCGCAAGGATAATAAAACCCCAACTAAAACAAAAATACACGAAACTATCGCTGTTAAGTTAAAATTAGTGTCGATCGCAATCAGGATAATAGCAACTGATTGAGAGCTTAGAATTAATAACAGTCTAAAATCCGCTACTTGGTCAAAACGTTGCTGGTTCAGTGTGGTTTGTAGCAAGTACATACCAAAAAAGCCAACTAATGTTGTTAATGTGATAATTGACCCTGCCAGCAAAAACTTGCCTTGATCCATAAGCTGACTACCAACAGGAACTCCCCATAAGTAGTGTGGCGACCATATTAAGGCAGCCAACACTACAACGACTAGATACAGCATTAGTTTTCCTCAAACCAAAACTCAATTTCTTCTGTATCTTCAACAAATCTTGCAGAGTGCATTTGGTGTTTTTTGACATGATACCAATCACCTGGCCCATACTCATGCTCTTGGCCGTCAATGGTTAGGTATAACCTACCACGAGTGATAATGCCGTAATTATCAGTGTCATGATCATGAGGCTCGACTTCTGTGCCAGCAGGATACATAGCAAATAATACATCGCATCCTTCTGCTGCTAGACGGAAGGCATCAAATCGACTGGAAAATGGTTCAAGTTGTTGAATTTTAGAAGGAAAGAGGATTTTTTTCATTAGAGTATCTCTAAGCTAAACACTTTTAGTTAGACTAAATGACTAAAAATGAATTATAAATAGCAAAATCTGAAACAACTTCTTTCATATTTGAATAACATGAATTGGGATGAACTCCGATTTTTTCTCGCTGTCGCTAACTTAGGTACGCTAAGCGCTGCAGCCTGTGCATTGCAGGTATCACAAGCGACGGTTTGGCGAAAAATATATAGCTTAGAACAGATGCTAAACGTGCGTTTATTTGATGCTAGCCGGTCTGGCTATACGATGACGGCTGCAGGGCTCCAACTTATTCCTTTGGCAGAGCAAATGGCATTGACTGCCTCAGAAATTAAGACTGCTGTCCAAGAAGGTGCTGAGTTGACTGGCACTGTTCGCTTGTCTGCCCCCGAGATTTTGGCTACTCAATTAGTGACAGACATTATATGCCCGTTAAATAAAGCGCACTCTTCTCTTAACGTAGAACTTTTTACGGCAAGCCCTCTAGCATCTTTGGTGGCACGTGATACAGACATAGCCATTTTGGTCAATAAGAGTACGCAAGAGCATCATATTTGTATTGCTGAGTACACACTGCCATTTGCTCTCTATGGCACACCTGACTATTTAACACAAAAAAAACAGCATCATGCTAATGAACTGCAGGATCACTTATTGATTGACTTTGAAGAAGGTGGAGAGCACCTCTCCCCTTTAGGTTGGTATAAAAAATCTTCTGGAATGATTCGGGTATTTCGTAGCAATAGCCCAAATGCACGTTTAGCCGCAGCAAAAAATAATATGGGGTTAGCTTTACTACCTTGTTGTTATGTAAAAAAGGAGAAAGGTTTAGTTAAAGTAATTAATGAAAAAGAAATAGGCGCATTAACAGTTTACCTTTATTTAAATAAAAAAAGGGAACGTCTGCCCCATGTTGTCGAACTGAGGCAGCGTTTAAAAATCAATTTACGACGTCTGTTGTTAGGTTAGTAGCTGGTTATTTTGAGCTGTAACCGTAAATTCTGTGTTTTATTGCTTTCTATCCAATATCACAGGTCCGCTACCTTCCTTAGCTAATTTATCATCTTCATTGTAAATTGGGCAGTTTTTCATCGATAAACATCCGCAGCCAATACAGCCTGTTAATGAATCTCGAAGTCGCTCCAGATAGGTAATACGTGCATTAATATCATCTCGCCAGCTGGTTGATAGTAACTGCCAGTCTTCTATTGTTGGGGTACGGCTATCTGGCAAACTAGCAAAGGCTTTTTTTATAGAGGCCAAGCTGATCCCCATTTTTTGAGCTGCTTTTATCACCGATATTCTACGTAATACATCTGGTTTGTAACGCCTTTGGTTACCAGCATTGCGCCAGCTACGGATTAATCCCTTCTCTTCATAAAAATGTAACGTACTAACCTTAATCCCGCATCGTTTGGCAACTTTACCAACGCTCCAAGTCGCTTGTTCCATAGGCCCTCCAAACTTTTTTTAAGGATAGTGAAAAAAATGCTTTACCTCAAGTTAACTTGAGGTTTTATTCTAAAGCTACTCAGCTCAAAGGAGAAAAAAGAATGTATCTTGAACATGTAAACCTAGTTGTATCTGATATCCCCAAAGTTTTGGTTTTTTATCAAGCAGCATTTCCCCATTGGAAAGTTCGTACCGAAGGTAGCGGCCATTGGAATGGTAAGCCTCGTAATTGGATACATTTTGGTGATGATTATTATTACATCGCATTTAGCGATCATGGTGAAGGGGAAAACAGGGACTTGGAAGGATATCAAGTTGGTCTCGCTCATTTTGCTTATGTCACTAATAATATTGAGGCCACCATTGATCGCCTGAAAAGTGCCGGTTTTGAAATATACAAAGATGGTGCAGAAGAACCCTACCGAAAGAATGTATATTTTCTCGATCCTGCAGGTTACGAAGTGGAGTTTGTTGAGTATTTAAGTGATTTACCAGAGCAAAGAAATCTAACAAGCTGAACGATTTGTTTTGGTTTTAGCTCTACCAACAAGGAAATGATATGAAAGTATTAGCATTTGCTGCAAGCAATAATAAAAACTCGATTAATCAACGGCTGGCGTTGTATGTAGCCAGCTTGATTGAAAATGCTGTAGTAGAGACACTGGATATTAATGATTACGAAATGCCAATATTTAGTGAGGAAAGAGAGAAACAGCTAGGACAACCCAAAGAAGCAAAAGCATTTTTTAACAAGTTTACCGAAGTAGATGCTATTATCGTTTCATTTGCTGAACACAATGGTAACTTTACGGCCGCTTTCAAAAATCTGTATGACTGGACTTCTCGAATCGATAAAGCCATGTTTGGTAATAAACCTACTCTTTTTCTTGCCACTTCACCGGGGCCTAGTGGTGCAAAAAGTGTTTTGGTAACAGCTGAGAAGTCAGCTTCATTTATGGGAGCAGATCTTAAAGGTAGTATTTCAATTCCCAACTTTTTTGAAAATTTTGACACTGAAAATAATCGTCTCATTAATCCTGTACTTAAAATCAAAATAAAACAAGCTGCAGCGCAACTGGTTGAGGCGACTACCCCTAATCAAATGTCGATAAATGCATATTAGTTATGTGCATTCTCTGTAAGAGCGAGTTATTACTTAAAGCATGTTAAATTTTATAGATCTGTTGAGAAATAATTTATCATATTTAGATAAAAGCAGCACTACTTGGCTATACTGTTATTTTGTATTACGAAAACTACTAACTGATGAGTTTTACTGTGCTTCGAAAAGTTGTAGGGGTAGTGTTGTTAAGCTATGGGCTTGTTGGCACAGGGTTGTCCGAGCCGATAAAAATTATTTGTAGCACAGATAACCCACAAGGTTCCTTACATGTAACTGCTCTTGAGAGGTTTGGTAGCCTTGTAAGCAAGTACTCTAATGGAAAGCTTGTTACCGAAATTCATTACCGAGGAAATCCTCAATATCCTGCTATCAGCGGGGAAGAAACCAACATGAATATGGTGATGTCAGGCTTAAGTCATCCTGATGGTAACAAGATTATTCATGCAACTGTTATTGCATCAGGGAATGCCTCACTTAAGGCATACATATTAGAGTTTTTAATGCTTCCTTATATTTTTCCAGAAATAGAGTCAGCCAAAAAGTTATTTAGAAGTCAGTTCATGACAGAAGAAATTAATAATATGCTTGCTGAGAAGCATAATGTTAGAGCTATTGGCTGGTTGATTGGTGGCTACCGTCATATGACTAACTCAAAGAGAAAGGTAACTCGTTTAGAGCAAATTAAAGGGCTAATCATTAGAACTCCGCGCAATAGACTGATGAGAGACACTTATTTAGCATTTGGCGCAACAGTAAAAACACTAAATTGGGCTGATACATTTGAAGCGCTAAAACAAAGGCAAATAGACGGTCAGGAAAACCCTTATAATGTTATCTATTACTCGAAGTTTTGGGATGCTCACCAGAAATTTGTGACTAATAATGGTCCATTTTTATGGGTTGGACCAATTTTAATGAATGAGAAATTTTATAAAAACCTACCTGAAAATCTTCAAGCTGCAATAAGTAAAGCTGGCTTGGAAGCTGCTGAGTATGAGTGGGAATGGGTAATTAAAAGAAATAACTCATTTAAACAAGAACTCATAAAAAATGGAATGCAGGTTGATGATTTAGAAGATAAACAAAAATGGATTAACGTTGCAAAAAATATTTGGCAAAAGCAGTATAAATATATTGGTTATGGTAACTACTCACAAGGAAAAGCTGTAGTTGAAAATGTATTAAGGGTTATTAAAGACTGAATAATATGCTCTTCGTTGTGAGTATACCCTTCACAAATGGCCTCTAGGTTTTGTTATCGTCGCTTGACCACCAAGGATGGTGGGAATGCAGTTCATGCATGGAGCATTTAACTGCCTTCCCTCCAATCACCTATTATTTATAGGCTCATGGAGTTTCGTCACTTGATGGCAGCACCTAAAAACCATTCGCATTGGGTATATATACATTTTTAAAAATTGCTCTACATTATAACTTCTGTGGGCAAGTACTTCCGTAGTCACGAACGACTTTTGCAACTCGTAACCTATAATTATTAAACAAGTAATTTTTACCTTTTTCTTGAGCTAAAAGGTGTTCACTTTGATTTTTCCAAGCTTTGATTGATTCTTCGCTTTCCCAGAATGATAGTGAAAGAAAGCGACTTGGCTCAGATAAGCTATTAAAGCGTTCAACGGAAATAAAGCCTTCTATATTGGTCAAGCTTGCTTTTAGTTCATTTGCAATAGAAAAATACTCTGCCTTTTCTTCACATTTTAGTTCTACCTCAAAAATAACAGCTATCATAAACTGGCCTTTGCTAGTCGGTGGTAAGTTTCAGGCACAACTTTTAAGAAACTCCGCTTTTCAGAAATGATAAGTTTTTCTTGCTCTGCAAAGTGAAAGTTTGCTTTTCCATTTTTATCTTCTTTAAGTATGGCTCTATATTTTTCGTAATCAGCCAAACTGTTGAATGTTATCAGGCCATATGCAATATCATTAGAGCCTTCATGTGGCAAGAAATAACCTATTAACTCTCCACCACAACTGGGAATGATTTTACCCCAGTTTTCGGCATACTCTTGAAATTTATCAAGTTTAAAAGAGTTTATTTTATACTCAATAAAGCAAGTTATACTCATTACTATTGTTTCCTTTTGGTTTTTCAAGCAGTCTAACAAGCTGTAATGGTATTGCTTCGATAGGCATCGAACTATAGTCTTCCTTTTGAGTATATGCTCATCACAAAGGTAATAGGTATAGATCAAATGGGGCCTGATATTTCATTTATCGCCAGCTTGATTGGTGACTCTGCTCGTGCACGAATGTTGATTGCACTCATGGGAGGAAAGGCATTAACAGCCACAGAGTTATCTTTAGAGGCTGATATTACTCCTCAAACAGCCAGTAGCCACTTATCCAAATTAGTGGAAGGCAAACTAGTAGTGGTGAGAAAGCAAGGGAGGCATAAATACTTTCAATTACAAGGTGTAGAGGTTGCAGAGCTTTTAGAGCAATTGCTAAATATTTCATCAGTAAACCAGCATTCAAAGATAAGCACAGGCCCCAGTGACAACAGGCTAAGAAATGCTCGTGTTTGCTATGACCACTTAGCAGGTGAGCTTGGTGTGATGCTATATGACTCACTACTCGCTAATGACAAGATTACTGAAAATAACGATGTGGCTGCGTTAACGGCTGGTGGGAGGACGTTTTTCGGTAGCTTAGGGGTAAATTTTAACCAGTTTGATAAAGCCAAACGCCCTTTATGTAAGTCTTGTCTCGACTGGAGCGAGCGGCGCAGTCACTTGGCGGGAAGTATAGGGCAGTGGGTGTTAACTGATATTTTTAGTAAAGGTTGGGCAATTAAAGACCTAGATACAAGAGCTGTCCAGTTTACACAACATGGCTTGAAGCAGTTTTGTAAGTTATATACCCTTCGTGAATGATATACCTTTTACTCCAAGCCAAAAAGCGTTAGTTTGAAGATAACGCTTTTCTCATTTCAACAAATGAAACCTTATCTTTAAACTCATCCTTCACTTTTTCTAGCCACTCGGCTTCTCTGGGGATCTCTTTACCCGTAAGTTCGTAGCCTTTTTTATGATAATAATTGATCAATTTGTCGGCACATTTAACCACTAGAATATGCATCTGGTCATGCCCTTTTTGCTGAGCATCTGTTTCGACTTTGTCTATAAGCTTATCTGCTAGCTTTTTGCCTCGGTAGCTGTCATCAATACAGAGTAAACCAAAATAAGCTTTATCTTTATCATAAGTAAAATGTCGTTGAATACAACCTGCTATTTTTTGCTTTTCATTATCCATTAATACAAGAATATCCGACTGATTGGCTGCCTGGTCAAGTTCTTGTTCATTTTGAAATCTTATGTGAGTTTCGTTCATGTAGTAACTATGAGATTCACCCCAGATTTTATTCAAAAATGAAAATAGCTTTGATTTATCAATATCTTGATAAGATAAAAACGAAAAACCAGTTGTTAATTTTAGCTTTGAAGTTAGATCATTTGTAGCTTGGACTAAGGCTTGTGAGGGTTGATAAAATACATTTGTAGCATTAGTTTGCTGAGGCGTAACTAATTGTATCTGACGTCCATTATGAATGTTTTGAGCCGTTGATGATTGACATTGTGCTGGTGTGGATATAGTTGTACTTTGCTTTGAAGCAGTAATAGGCAACATCAGTGCTTTCCCTAAACTGTATAGAGTTACTTTGGCTATGCTATTTTATTAAAGTTAATACCTACCACCATACACTAATATGGTGGTGGCAAAGCTATCACAGAGAATAATAACCGTCAAAAACCACTAAAAAAGTAATGACTTACAATCAATAAATTTTAACTAGACAGTTAGCGTATAGCATTCGCAATTCCAGCAATAAAACCAATGATAACACAAAAAATAATCAATCCGGCGAATAACCATGCAATCACTTTATGCCAAGTTGGACTAGGTATAACCTCGGCTCCCCATCTGTTTGCTCCTTCTGTTCCTTTAGCAAAAAGCAGATAAAGATATAAAAAGAATCCTACAACGGGTATTGCCATTAGTAGAGTAAGCCAGCCAGTTTTATTTAGATCATGGCAACGTCGTATGCTAATGGTGATAAAATAGACTAATGATACAAGGCAAACTGCAATATATAAAAAAATAGAAAAGCCTCCCATTGCCATGGCAGCACCAGAAGAACCTCCACTAAGAGCTGCTATGATAGATATAGGAATAAAAGCGAAAAGTGAGATAAAGGCAGTAGCAAAAGAAAAAAGAAAATTGTAAACAAAGTATCTAAGTCTATTGATTCTTCCTTTATAGCCAAAAAACTTGGGAATAACACTCACCTCTTCTGTCTTTGATATTACATTTGTTTTTGGCGATAAATAAGGGTTTTGTTGAGAACTCATAACTACTCCGAACAATAAACTACACAGGTTGCTTAATTTGGGGGGATTATAGCTAAGAAAAACGTGTTCCCTCGGCAACCATGCAATAGTAGAAATATTTTAAGCATCGATGCAGGGTTTCCAAGGGAATATGGTCTACTTTAGGCTTCAACTGAGCAGACTAAGGCAATTATTCAAGTAAGCTCCTCCTAATATTGACTTCTTTGTTTTTCAATGTTGTTACTGTAGTTTTTAATATATTCATCAATGTTTTCAACAAGCATTTTTTCATATTGCTCTTTAAAATATTTTACTGCTTCTGGTTTTTCCGCTTTTAATTCTTCAATGTTCCTGACTGACGAGGCTACAATAAAAGCATTAAATCTAGCTGCAGCGAAAAGTAGAGATAAGCTTACACTTTCATTTGCTGTACTGTCACATTGAGTGTTAGCAAGACTAATTATTTCGTCTGCTCGCTTGAAGAATTCATGATCTTTAGTGTAGTTGCTCATATAATTTGCTCACTAGCTTTTAATAAACATCAGTATGATGTACCCGTTGCGGCCTTATTTTGACTGAAACCTCTACCCCTTTAAAGCTCACGACTATAACAGTAAATAACTTACACATTATACGATTAATATCGTCTATTCAATCACCTATCCGCTCTAGTACGCTGCTCACATCTAGTTGACAGCCGTTTATCGTTGTAATGAAATCACCCAAAATTGAGACACTAACCGTCGAAGGCTTTGAACAATTACGCCTGGCCATTGAGCAGTCAAATTTAACAGAGGCACACAAGATTTTAGTTATCGGTGTATTGGAGCTGTGTTTATGGCTTCAGGAACAACTGACATTCTCCAAAATCAGTATTAACAACCTTAAAAAAGCATTTGGTATCCAGTCAGAGAAACGTTCTCGCAGTAAAAAGCCACCCACTGAATCTGATGAGCCATCTATTGAAAGTAACGTCAGTCAGGATAATGATACCAATAAGGCTGACAACAGCCAGCCTAAGTCAAGTGCCAATACGACAGATAAACCTAAATGCCCTGGTCATGGTCGATTACCTGCCAGTGCTTATACCGCCGCTGAAACCGTTGAACTGAGTCATCCTGACTATACAGCAGGTGATCCTTGTCCTACTCAATGTGGCGGTAGGCTCTATCAAATCAAGAAGCCTGGTGTCTTTGTCCGAATTGAGGGTGGGCAACTATTCAATGCCATTCGCTATGAGCGACAACGGTTACGTTGTGGGTTATGCGGTGAGCTCTATACAACACCGTTGCCTGCTGGTATCAATATCACTGAGAAATATGATGAGCGAGCCAAGGCGATGGTTGCTGTTTTAAAATACCAAATAGGCCTTCCCCTGTATAGACTTGCTCAGTGGCAACAACAGACGGGAGCTCCTATCCCTGATACGACTCAATGGGGGTTGTGTGTTGATGTTCACCAAGTCGCGACTTATGTTTTTAATGCCTGCATCATTTTAGGGGCACAAAGCCCTTTATTCTTTCAGGATGATACGACAGTCAAAGTGCAATCAGTAATGACGGGTAAGGAGGTGAATCCTGATAAGCCAGATAAAAAAGGCACATTTACTACCGGTCTGGTAGCGGATCATCAAGGTCATCCTATCTATTTATTTTTCTCCGGCCTCAAAAATGCGGGGCAAAACCTAACCGATGTATTAAATAAGCGGGAGGAGGATTTACCTATCCCGTTTCAAGCTTGCGATGCCTTATCTCAGAATAATGTTGATAAAGCCTTAGAAACCATTGTCTGTCACTGTATTGTACACGGTCGCAGAAAATTTGTTGAGCTTGAAGCCGATTATCCTGATCAGGCTACACTCGTCTTGGATACGGTTGGGCAAGTTTATGCTAACGAAGCTCACTGCAAAAAGCATACACTATCCCCTGAAGACCGACTGGCTTTCCATCAGGAAAGAAGCAAGCCATTGATGGAAGAAATGAAGCAGTGGATGGAGCAGCAATTGGCGGTAGAAGAGCCTAAAACGCCCTTAGCGAAAAGCTACCGCTACTGGCTTAAACGCTGGGACACATTGACTCGGTTTTTAACCCACGTCGGTGCACCGTTGGATACCAATACAGTTGAGCGTGCTTTGAAGCTGGCTATCCGTATTCGGAAAAGCAGCTTATTCCACAAAACCCTCAATGGTGCCAAAGTGGGTAGTGAATTAATGAGTGTTATCCATACTGCTTTAAAGAATGGTATTAACCCCATTGATTATTTAACGGCATTACAGCAACACCAAGCGCAAGTAAAACAAGACCCATTTGCTTGGTTGCCCTGGAATTACCAACAAACATTACAAGCACTGGTAGAGGAAACTCCACTCGCCGCATAATATTCACACTCATTTAAAAACCATTAAGCGGCAACTGATTTCCAATCTTCCATAATGGCAGCGCGTCTCGGGTCGCCTTGATATAAGAGGATTTGTAGCTCTTTAGCACTGATTTTATAAGTAGTGTCACCAGCCTTTGGCCACCATTTTAATTTGCCCTGGGAGAAGCGTTTCATGCAAAGCCAAAACCCTTGACCATCGTAGACTAATAATTTAACCGCTTCTTTACGTCGATTGGTAAAGACAAAAATGGTCCCCGAATCGGCTTCTTCACTCAATTGCAATTTACAAAGAGCTATAAGACTGTTGATTCCTTTTCGGAAGTCTACCGGTTTTACTGCCAATAGCAGCCGATGCTGAGGCGTTAGTTGCAGCATAATATTAAGCAATAAACCGTGTAATTAATGCATCAACGGCTTGTGATGATATTGCACTCACCTTTAGTACAGTGCCATCAGGCCGCGTTAGCTCAACGGATAAAGTCTCTGGCAAACATGACTCTGTTGCAGATGATTTTGCTGTTTCACCACTAAAATCGACTTTAATAAACTCATTGGCTGGTGGAACTGCTCTTTCAGTTGACTTAGCTTTACCATTTAATCTTTGCTCTTGCACCCTTAATTGAGCATGGCTGATCCGTAAAGTGGATAATATTTTTGATATTTTATAGTACTCCTGAAGTGCAATAACATCACGCCAATATGCCTTTGGAAATGGTTGACGTTTACCTGGTCGCTGTCGCCAGGCCTCAAACTTGGCTTGCACTGCCTCAAGAGTTAATGGAGATTCGGTGGGGGTTGCTGCTTCGGTCATTATTATCCTCAACAAGGCTGATAACTGTTGAGGTTAGGCTATCAGGGAAGGTTTGTACGAGTCACGCATGCTTACCAAGGGGACACAGAAAAACTGATGTTGGAATATTATGGTTTTAACCAAGTTTTTTAGAATATCAAAGACTCTTGGCATATATCAGCCATAATTCATTTTTAGGCGTTAGTAAAAATACCTACACTGGAAGAATACCTAAAATGTAGGCTTCTTGTTGTAATGGGTGAGGTAATAAACTATGGAAGAGCTGGGGCAAGCTTGCCCCAGTATAAATAAAGTGAGTTATGGCCTAATTATTATGTTGATTGATTCTGTCGATGTAACCTTGAGGCAAGTCTTTTGATATTTCTCCAAGTGAACGACGAGTTGCGTATGGAATACATACGTTAGGTGCTAGCTTGGTGTACACCTTTTTAGCTAGGTTGCCTTGCGCATACTCTGCGCAGAATATGGGTAGTGATCCTTTCATATCAGCCAGGTCTTCTTCTACTTCTTCAGTCCATCCAGGGTAGAGATCATTGGTTGGCACGTTATAACCTCGGTCTTCATTCCAATCGTCAAAGCCTCTATCACCATCGTACCAAATGGCTTCTACAGCAATTGCATCCATTACACCTAAGTAGCGAGAGCGATCTTCTTCATATAAATCTGAAGCATTTTGCGCAACAATTAAATAGTTTGGGTTATGGTTTGGAGTGGCTGGCGAACGAGCGTAGTTGCGAATCTTTTCAATAAATTGAAACATTCGGCTAGCACTGGCACTTTTATTACCAACAATATTGACAATTCGGTCATCACTAAATGCTTCTACCCAATCCATATAAATACCATCAAAGCTGTGCTTTAACGTTTCTTGAACGTGGCTCCTGCCTTTATAGCCATATATAGCAATATCTTCCCAGGCTTTTTCCCAAAATTTAACAACGGTAATATCCTCCCAACCATTAGGGTCATCCCCTACAGATAAACGATTAATCATGTTTTTGTCTGCTGATGTTTTATGATACCAACGCCACTGTTCCGCTTGGGCTATATCAATATAAGCTAACACTAATGGCTCTACACCACGCTTTTTAATGTTGTGTTGCTTAATGCGTTGAACTAGACCAGAAATATCGTAGTCTTCCATTCCTTGCTCGGTTGTTGTCACTTCCAATACATAAACATCAAATAGGCTATTAACTAGTTCATGCTCTTTCTTGCTTATGTGTTGTATTTTATACACCCAATATTTGGCTTCATTTAACGTCATTTTTTTTGTGCCAGGGTTAGGTTTTGGGTCTGGATTAGGAGTGGGTGTTGGGTTATCATCGCAATCAGTGCTGGGTTGTAATTGTATTGCTGCATAATCAATGTTTACTACATCATAGTCATTATTGGTATGAAACATTACTTCAACCATACCATCATCGTTAATATAGTGATTAACATTGTCATTGAGAACATAGCTGTGTTTAAACCAAGCCCATGAGTTAGCGTCCTGGTTTATTCCTAGACGGTGCCAGCCATCACTATTGAAATTTTTAATTGATACAACTTGTTTCTGTTGTTCGAGAGGTTCGCCAAGTGTATTTAGTGTTACGCGTAACTCTTTAATTTCACAGTTTTTGTCGTATTCTTCATAATTAAATTTTAATAAACCTTTAAATTTTTCGTGATCAGGTTTTACTTCAATGTAGCGGTACCAATCATCCTCATTCCCGGTTTGGTCTAGTTTACTAAGCACCTTAATCGATTGATCATCACTAAACGCCCCTTTTATTGCTTCTAGCTGTTTGGGGTAAAGGGTATCAGCCCCTGCTATAGTGTTTATAGCAATTGGTATATAGAAGACTAAGGATGTAATATAAGGAAAAGCTTTCATTATGTTTAATCTCCAAGCCCTGCACTTTCTAAAAGTTAGTTTTTAAACCGAAGGCTATCTAATCTATTAATTTGTCTGTGTAGTATGAACAAAGAGCTATTGAATTTAACTGTAAGTTTATTAGTTTAAGATTTCTTGGTGATGAGGCGTATTTTCTATTTATAAGATGTATGTTGTCACATTTTTAAAACTGGTTTTAACTATTTAAAATATAGTACCCAATTGTTGTGTAAACAATATCTTAAAAATACAATAAGTAATTGATGTTGTAGGTAATTGATGTTGTAGGTAATTGATGTTGTAGGTAATTGATGTTGTAAATAATTATAGTTGTTGGTAGTTTAAAATTATTTTTATTGTGTTGAATGTATGATTTTAAATTATGTGATTATTTTATGAGAATTTTGATTAATGACTGTGATCTATAACTTAAAAGAGTTTTATATGATTTTTCAGCATGGGCATGTTTATGCAAATTTGAGCTAAGTTTAGGCTCAGTTCCTCTGCAATTTTTTACAAGCCTCATAGTAAGCAAAGCGATATACTCCTTTAAGTTATACTTATCAAGTAATGATGAAGGCGGGTGATGAAGGCAGATGAAGTTAAACGTTGGCAGTTGGAATCCTGTGAAGGGCTGAACCTTAGTGTAGCCCACTATGTAAGGTTTCAGTTTCAACGCCACTTTCATCTTGACTATCATATTGGTGTAGTCCAACAAGGTTGCCAGTGCTTCTTTCATCGTGGTAGCAGCTATAATCTGGCTCCTGGTCAGGTATCTATTATCAACCCTGATGAGTCTCATGATGGTCATAGCCTGGAGAAGCAAGGCTACCAAGTAAGAGTGCTAGCAATTAGTCCATCATTGATGCAGACCTGGGTAGATGACATCGCAGATAAACCAGGAACGCTGCCTTTTTTCAGCGAGCCAAGTGTTCCTGAGCCAGTGTTATTTCAAAAAGTTATACAGTTACATCATCTTATGGAGTCTGGTGGTGCTGCATTAGCGATTGATGGAGAGCTGTTAGCATGTATTGCTGACTTACTTCGCTATCAAGGGAAGCCATCTTTTGGTTTAGCTTCACCTGCATTGAGCGGACAACAACTTAGCTTGATTAAAGAATATTTAGTAGCCAATATGGATGGTAAAATCCATTTACAAACTTTGGCTGATTTATTAGGGCTAAGCCGTTTCCAGTTTTTGCGTCAATTTAAACAGGCTATGCACATTACTCCTCACGCATATCTAAAATGCTTGAGGTTAGAGCATAGTATGAAACTATTAGAAAAAGGCCTTACTATCTGTGATGCAGCCCAAGCTGTCGGTTTCTATGACCAAAGCCACTTTAATCGTGCGTTTAAGCAGGCCTTTGGTATTGCTCCTTCCCTTTTACAGCACCTATAAAACATAGATACTGTTAAAAACAGTATCTGCAATAATTTACAATCCCTCCTGTCATTGTTTTCTTAAAATAATTTTTTTAGAAGTGCCCATAAGTATAAGATAGGAAAATAAATGACTGATGTTATGCTGTTAATAACTGTGGGTTCAATCCATTTAGGTGGCTTGATTAGCCCAGGCCCAGACTTTGCCCTGGTATTAAGAAACAGTCTTTCCAGAGACAACCTTATTCTATCCAGAAAGCTTGCTGGTATTACTGCATTGGGTTTAGCCAGCGGTGTATTAATACATACTTTGCTGTCTATTCTTGGGATTAGTATGCTTATTAAAAGTCAGCCTATGCTATTTACTGGTTTACAATTAGTGGGGGCTGTTTACCTTCTATATTTAGGGTACGGCGCATTAAAATCAGGATGGGCCAGGGTTAAATCTGGCTGTATAACCAGTTTGGGCATAGATGATAAAAAGCAACAAAATGATGGTATATGGCAGGTTTATTTGGCAGGTCTAATGACTAATCTGCTTAATCCTAAAGCATTGGTATATTTTATTAGCTTAATATCTGCTTTTGTGGTCAACAGCAGCTCAATATCACTTAAGCTTGGTATTGCTGCTGAATTATTTCTATTGACTTTTATATGGTTTTCTTTGTTAGCCGTTTTCTTGTCAACAAAAAAGATGCAAGAGTGGATAAATCAATTTGAAGGATATATTAATATAGCAACTGGTATGCTGTTTAGTGGTGTTGGCACTATTATAGTTTGGCAGGCAATACACAACCATGACTGGATATTCTAGTGCTGGTGGTGTATCTAGCAAAACTTCAATAACCAGATGACTCTTACTTGAGTTCAGCTTTGTATTGCCTAACGGCAAAGTAAGGTTGAACTACACTAGATAGTGTATTAGTAACTGTTGTAATCGTAGTTATAAGTTAGTTATGCGAAAAAACCTTTTGGCTGTGTGCTTAGTCACTCTATTCAACATTACTTATGCTGAAGATAATGATTACTTATTTGCTACAGAGTCTTGGCCCCCCTATTACGATGATACGCTTAAAAATGGTGGTTTTTTCGCTGAGATAGTCAAAGAAGCTTACCGATCTCAAGGTAAAAAAGTTCGTATTGTCTTTACTTCATGGAAACGAGCATTTGAACTCACTAAACAGGGGAAGTATCAAGGGCTTCTTGGCGCATACTATGTTCCAGAAAGAGAACAATATTTTAAATACTCGTCAGTGATATGCCATAGCAGGCAATATCTTTATAGTAAAAAGTCCTCGAATATATCTTTCACCTCACTACAAGAACTGAGTCAGTATAAAATCGGTATAGTCAGGGGCTATTATTATTCAGATGAATTTAATGATGCAAAATACCTAGATAAATTTGAAAATGTCAGTGCAAAACAAAATATCAAGCTTTTGACGATTAACCGATTAGACCTAGTAACAGCTGATAGTAGAGTGATGCAGTATTACGCCAGTACAGCATTCCCCTCCTTAGCAAATCAGTATAAACAGCACCCTCTGATGATTAAGGATATTACTGTACACCTAGTAATTTCTAAGGCAATACCAAATACAGACCAGCTTCATCTGGAGTTTGAGTTAGGCTTTGCTCTTTTGAAAAAGCAAGGTTTAGACAAGGCAATCATGCGTACACATGGCTTTAGTCCTTGACTTGATTTATTCCTCATTAGCGCTTATAAATCACTCTGAACTCAAATAAATACGAGATACAAATGAGCACAGGTAAAGTTAAGTTTTTTGATGCAACCAAGGGTTTTGGCTTTATCACTCCAAGTGAAGGCAAAGATCTATTTTTCCATGTCTCAGAGATTCAAGGCCATGAGCCACAAGACGGTGACAAAGTAGAGTTTGAAATAGGTCAAAGTAAAAAAGGGCCATGTGCTGTTAATGTTCGTGTCATTGAATAGCTCAATATAATCTACTATCTAGAGGTAAACTCAATAGGCTCAGCCATCACATTGTTTGCTTTGGATGGTTTTGGTTTGTGTGGACCTCTAACAATTCTAAAATCTAAAGGCCCAGATATATCTGTGACTATCTGTTAAGGATGGTCAACGAGTGTCTGTATATTTTCTTCTTATTAAAACAACCTTGTTTGAAAGAAAATAATTTTTTTGATTGCATGCTTACCGAAGTGGCACAAGTTTATATGATTGGCCCATCAGTTGTTTTGTGGGGGGCTGTAGTTGGAGTTGCTGGCTCTAGCTGTTCCTGGAAATTTTCTAACTGGTTTACCACTGCATCTACTTTATGCTCGTAATAAGCTAAGTGAAATAGGGCATCTCCTTCATGAACTAAAGGTAAGTTGGCGCGGCCGATGACCACACCTTCTTGCAGCGCAGTAACTTTTGACTCCACCACTCCTAATGGGTCGGCGATTACACCCAATACACTCCCTTTTTCTGCTTTGGCACCTAGGGGGATCAAGACTCGTAAAATTCCACTGGATGGTGCGCGTACCCAGGAGGTATTGTCAGATACGACTGGTGCCTTAGGCGCTTCTTTAGTTTTCAGCTTTGGTAACATGCGCAACTGCCGCATTACATTTAATATTCCTTTCACACCACCACGAATACATACTTCATTAAAACGAAGGGCTTCTCCTGCTTCATACAATAAAATAGGTATACCTGCATCTCCACCAGTGGCTCGTAGGGAGCCATCACGAATTTTAGAGTTAATAATTGCAGGTACCCCAAATGCGTGAGCTAATTCTTTAACTTCATCAGTACTTAAATCTGCACGTATTTGTGGCAAGTTTTCTCGATGTCTTGAGCCGGTATGTAGGTCAATACCATGAGTACATTTAGACACCACTTCTTTAAGGAAAGTATTGGCCATTCGCGCTGCTAGTGATCCCTTGCTACTTCCGGGAAAGCTTCTATTTAAATCGCGACCATCGGGTAAATAACGTGAATGGGTGATAAAACCGTGTACATTCACTATGGGTATAGCGATTATAGTACCGCTAATTCTTTGCATTTGTTTTTGCTTGAGTAGACGACGGATAATTTCTACGCCATTAATTTCATCTCCGTGAATAGCTGCACTTATAAATAAGCAGGGGCCTGCACTTTTTCCATGTATGACATGAGCTGTCATTTGAACGTTATTATGAGTAACCATTGCTACTAAGGGTATATCAATGGTTTTTTGTTCACCAGGCTTGATGGTAACGCCGCTAATTGTAATGGGTTTGTTTTTCATTTATGTTTAGTTAGCATATGGTCATTCGCGAAGAGAAGGCTATCCCTTACCACGAGTACGGGTCTGATGAGGCTTAGCATTTTCTTCAATAAACTCAATAATAGCCCCTGCTACCTCTTTATTGGTGGCTTTTTCTATTCCTTCTAAACCAGGAGAAGAGTTAACCTCCATAACTAAAGGTCCCCGGCTTGAACGTAAAATATCAACTCCAGATACTTTCAGCCCTAATGTTTGTGCTGCATTGATTGCTGTTTTCCGTTCAGTGGGAGTTAGCTTAGTCAGGTTTGCAATACCACCTCTATGTAAGTTGGAGCGAAATTCTCCCGCTTGCGCTGTTCGTTCCATGGCAGCCACAACTTTATTGCCAATTACAAAGCACCTCACATCACTACCACCAGCTTCTTTAATAAACTCTTGGACCAAGAAGTTTGCATCTAATTCCCGAAAGGCATCAATAACACTTTCTGCTGCTTTGGGCGTTTCTGCTAATACAACTCCTCTTCCTTGAGTACCCTCAAGTAGTTTGATTACAAGAGGTGCACCACCAACTAGTTTGATCAGGTCTTTGGTGTTATCAAGGTGGTTGGCAAAGCCGGTAATAGGCATACCAACCCCTTTTCTAGACAACAACTGTAGTGCCCTTAATTTATCCCGTGACCGTCCTAATGCAACAGACTCAGTTAAACAGTAAACTCCCATCATTTCAAACTGTCGTATGACAGCAGTACCATAGCTGGTAATTGAAGCACCAATGCGAGGAATAACAGCATCGTACCCTTCTAGCTTTGCCCCTTTATACCAAACAGCAGGCTTGGTTGAGGTAATGTCCATATAACACTTGAGACAATCGATAGTAGTTACTTCGTGGCCACGTTGTTTAGCTGCTTCTACTAGTCGCTTAGTGGAATAGAGCTTTCTATTTCTTGATAAAATTCCAATTTTCATAATGTACTTTATTCCTGGTCTGTATCTGTGTCTTCAGTACCAAGGCCTGGCCCTAATAAAAACGACTCAACTGGATCAACGATAAAATGGTTATTTAACGCATTACGCCCTAATAGCATTCGAAACCGCATAGAATCCCGATTGGTAAGTGTTAATTCAGCATCAAATTTTTTATTACCTACTACAAGTGTGGTAATAATTACATAACGTTGTTCTGAGTGGCCACCAGAATCTGTAACACTACGTTGATCAGCTAATCGAGCATGACATTCTACAGAGGTGTCTGTGTTTAGTTGAATAGGGTGAATACCAAACTTAACCCAGGTTTCTCCATCTTTCTCGTACGGGTCAATATAATAGGCATGTAATGCACAGGTTTTGGCGCCTGTATCTACCTTGGCTTTGATAGCGTTAATGTTTAAGTCTGGCAAGCTAGCCCACTCGCGCCAGCCAACGGTCACTTTTTTTGTATCCATACTTTAGCCTGATTATTAGAGGTACCATTAGGTTACAGTTTCGCTTTTTTTTATATCTATAGCTGTATTGGTCGTTTTTTCTACTTTTTTAGCTTTGCTTTCTTTTTTATCTTTGTCCTTATCTCTATCTTTGGCTTTTTCATTGGCCTCATACCAATAGCGCATAAAAGCTTCTATTACCTGCTGTTCAACTTTTACTGCCTCATGAGTGGGACAAAAGAAGGAAACCGAAAAGACATTCTTAGCTACACTATTGGTGCTTACTCGAACGCTTGGTTCTGGACCGGGTATATCAACTCCCATTCGGTTGCCAATTAAACTGTTGTATCTTGATGCAACATCATTAAAAGGTGCACAGTATTCATGAATTTTTTCCAGGATGAAGGCTTTTGCATTGCACACATCTACATGTTCAGAGTCTCTTACTATTGAGAATGAATGGGTAACATAGCGGCGCATAAAGTTTAGGTTTTTAATAGTATTTGAAGACAACTGATTGTTGGGTATCACAAGAGTTTTGCCTGTATAGCTATAGCTAGCTCCCTCCAAATCTACTTCTAGTAAAGTTGTGCTTAACCAGTCATTTTTAACAACCTCACCACAATGACTACCGATTACTATCCAGTCACCAACCGCAAAGGTTCGGGCGCTGGCATGATAGAGTGAACTAAAAAAGCTTTGAATAAACTCTCTGGTAGCAATCACTAAAGCAACAACAAATGTAGCAATTGAAAGAGCGATCAACCTTAGTTCGGATATCCAGATGATAATCAAGCTTATGCCAATCAATAAGTTGGCAGCATTTTTGGTGCTGTTTATCCATTTGCGTGGTAACTCTTCTTCATCGGCAGGGCGTTGTTGTAAGTGTTTTATAACTATCCAACGCAGAACGAGAATAATTGCAATAACTACCACAGAGGCAATGAGTTTGTTTTCTGTAAAGAAACTGTTCATATTCTTTAAAAGGCATTAGTTGAAAAGTAAAAATCATTATTGTACTAGCATAATCTATCTAAAGGGCGAATGTTTTGCCTCTTAAGTAGTAAGATTATAGAAAGCTATTTGTAGTATTTTTGCTGAGGATTAAAAGAGTAAAAGACCTGTCTTAATAACCAATGGTGTCTGTTACTAACTCGCACAACTTTATTAGAGAGTTCCTTCTTCTTACTATATTTTCATTTGTATCATCATCGAAGCCTGGTTGAGGCCTGATAGGCCAGCCTGCATTAATGCGGAAGCAGTCATTGTATAGCTTACGGCTACTAAATTCATTACCAGGTCTAAAGTATATTCCTTCATCTTTGGCAAGATTAAATAGTGATTGACTATTGAGGTGTGGAATCTGTACCCAGATAACCATGCCGCCCAGTGCTTTACTTAGTCGAGTAGTTGTTGGCAAATGTTGTTGTAATAGCTGGTAATAGTCTTTAACTTGCTGGGCTAGTGTCAGCCGTAATTGTTTTAGATGTTTTAAGTAGAGCCCTGAGCTAATAAATTCATGGAGTGTGTTTTGTAAAGGCTGGCTCACTCCATAAAACTGCACTTGACGCATTTTTAAATATTGATTAAAAAACCGCCCTGGCTCACACCAACCTAATCGGTAACTGGGGGTGAGCGTTTTAGAAATGGAACCACACCACAATACCCAACCTTTTTTATCCCAATGCTTTATCGGTAAAGGTGGTGTGTTGGTATAGCTTAACTCTAAAAAAACATCATCTTCTATTATGGCGATGTGATGACGAGCTGCAAGCCTGGCTATGGTTTGCTTTTGCTCTACGGTTAAGCAAACTCCTTGAGGGTTGATATGATTAGCACTTAATAAACAGGCTTTAATACTGCCTTGTTTCATATGCTGCTCAAGCTGTTGAAGATCTAACTGGCCATTATCACTGGGTATTTCTACGACCATCCGTTTAGTGCTTGCGAGCAATTCCAACAAGCCATTAAAGCAAGGTGAAGTAATCGCAATGGCATCTCCTTCGCGAGTGGTGACCTCAATAGCTGTTTTCACAGAGTCAATGCAACCATTAGTAATAATTAGGGTTTCTGCCATAGGAAAGTACTGCTGGCTAAAATGATGGGTAAGGCTTCGAATAAGTTTTGGATTACCTTGCGCTTCGGGATATAAGTTAATAGCACTATCAATACGACTATTGGCTCTTTTAAAGCATCGGTTTAATAAGGTTGCAGGTGTTAACTCTGGTGCCAGCTGTGATGCATAAAAGGGACTATCCTGTTCGGCAGCTGCAAGTTGTATTGCTTTGGGCTTAGCGATAACTGCTTTAAATTTAGGGAATTGTGGCGGTGACTGATTACCATACGGTAATGAGGTATAAAAACCTGACTGAGGCTTAGACTGTAGCCAGCCTTGCTCTTGAAGCAGGTGATAGCAGTTTAAAGCTGTGGTTTTGCTAATTTGGTGCTGGTCTTTAAACTGCCGAATGGATGGCATTTTAAACCCTACGGGTAGCTTGCCTGACTGAATACTTTCAATAATCGAGTTAGCAAGAGAGATATACAGTGCCATCATAACTGTACCCTTAAAAATTTTAATTATTGTATCTGTGTATTTTGTGGCCACCTGCCATACTTGTCAACTCGATAGAAGTTGATCGATGTTTCGCTGCAAATCAGGTACTAGCCATGAAAACTAAACATTTACTAATAGCAATTGCTGTCACATGTTTATGGGGGTTTAACTTTTCAGTCATTAAGTTAGGTGTAGAAGCAATGGACCCCTTGATTCTTGCAGGGTTTAGGTTTACTTTTGCCGCAATACCCGCCGTATTCTTTATTAAAAGACCCAATGTGAAATTAACAGTAATGATCAGCTATGGACTGCTATTTGGTGTTGGTGTGTGGGGGCTAATGAATCTGGCTATTTATACGGGTGTGTCGGCAGGTATGGCTGGCTTAATTATAGAGTTTACGGTATTTATTAGTGTAATCTTTGGGGTGGTGTTTCTTAAAGAAAAGCTGAGTAACTCAAGAATAATAGGGTTATTATTTGCCTTTGTTGGATTAGGTATGATTTTAACTATAGAAGATGGGTCAGTTACACTAGTCGGTATAATTTTAGGTCTGCTTGCAGCAGTTGCTTGGAGTTGTATTAGTTTAATTATAAGAAAAGCCCAAATTAAGCAAATGTTCGCCTTTATTGTGTGGTCTTGTTTGTTTGCACCATTGCCATTATTCGCTTTAGCTTATTTAGTTAACGGCCAGAATGTATTTAATGAAGTACAGTCAATAAATGGTTTAGGGCTCTTCTCAATACTATTTCAAGCATTTATTACAACACTATTAGGCTATTGGGTATGGAATAGGTTAATGACAATTTATCCTATGTCTGTTATTGCTCCTCTTAATTTATTAGTGCCTATTTTTGGGCTAATCGGGTCTACATTGTTTTATGATGAAGAAGTTAGTTTAAATAAGGTGTTAGCTTTTTCTATTATTACTTTAGGGGTAATGATTCCAATGGGTGTGGCTTGGTATCAAGCTGCTTTACGCAGCCTTACGAAAATTGGCGTCTTAAAATAGTATGATTAAAACCAATGAGTGACTAGCCTGTTATTAGTCACTTATTGGTTTCCAGTTCATCTAACATTTTAAATATTTCATCACCTATTTTTTTAATAGCTGTTTCTTGGCGAGCTGATGGTTCTCCACTGTAATTGATACGAATGCAATTTCGGTATTTACCGGTAGCAGAGAATAATATTCCAGGAGCAATCTGCACATTTTGTAATGCTAAGCGTGTGTTAAGCTCAACAGAGTCAATCATTTCAGGCAATTCTATCCATAATAAAAAGCCTCCTTGAGGGTAACTGGTACGGATATTTTCCGGTAAATAACGCTTTAACCAGCCTAACATGATGTCGCGAGACTGTTTATATTGTTGGCGCATTTTCCTCAGATGACGTTCATATCCCCCTTGCGCCATGAAGTCAGCTAGTGCAAGTTGTGGTACTGTTGCTGTACAGCCGCTGGAAACGTACTTCATGTGAGTGACTAAATCACAATATCGACCAGGTGCTGCCCAACCTAAGCGAAAGCCTGGTGCAATTGTTTTGGAAAATGAGCTGCAAAGTATGACCCTGCCATCTTGGTCAAATGATTTAATTGTGTTAGATCGGGGTGTGTTGTAAGAAAGGTCGCCAAAAATATCATCTTCAATAATAGCAATATCAAAGCGTTGAGCCAGCTGATACAACTGTTTTTTTCTATTATCTGGCATGGTGTAACCCAGAGGGTTATTACAGCTGGGGGTTACTTGAACAGCGGTAATTGGCCATTGCTCAAGTGCTAGTTCAAGTGCTTCAATACTAATACCTGTTTCTGGGTGGGTTGGAATTTCTAACACCTTTAATTGTAATGATCTAAGAGTCTGCATAGTGCCATAGAAACTGGGTGAGTCTACAGCAACAACATCGCCCGGTTTGGTGGTGACTCGAATACTAATGGATAGGGCTTCCTGACAGCTGTTAGTGATAATGATGTCATCTGGATGTAACTGACAGCTAGAATGCATCATCTGTCGGGCAATTTGAACTCTGAGTGCTTCTAGACCATTCAACTCCTCCTGACTCCTACCAAGGTTATCCACATCTCGGGTAAGGCTTGCCATGGTTCTTAATAGTGGCTGTAGGGTAGCTGTATGATAGTCAGGTAGTGCTCTGCCCAAAGTAATCAAATCTTCACCATGCCGATTATGGCTGGTTAGGAGGTCTAAAACCTGATGCCATTGAGAGACATCAATTGGGCGTTGAATAGGACGACTGATCTCTGGCAACTTAGGTGGGCTATTTTGTTGGCGTACATAGTAGCCGGATTTAGGTTTTACCTCGACAATTCCTTGGTCTTCTAGTAGTCGATATGCCTCTTGAGCAGTAGAAATGCTGATACTATGATTTTTGCTCAAGCACCTAATGGAGGGGAGCTTAGTCCCGACTTGATAGTAGCCTTGGCTGATTTGTTGGCTTAGCTCCTCAGCCACTTTTTCATAGAGCTTCATAGCATCACCCAATAGATCTCTTCCATAACACGATCAGTACACTTTAATAGTACAGAATAAAAAAACAGTACAGATTAGACACAATAGTAACAGTACAGAAAGAGCTTGTCTTTATCTGTACTGCTATAAATAAAAATATTTGAATCTGTAATGATTTTTTGGGAAGCCTTACTATTTTAAACACCCAGCAAAGGGATATCTCAGTCTAAAAGCTTATAGCTTCGAGGAGAGCGGTATGAAAGTAAGAGCGTTTTTTCGCCATCTCCCTGATCACTTGGGTTGCTGGCAGCATCGTTTACGAACCCGAAAACAACTATTGCAACTAGACATGCATGAATTGCAAGACTTGGGAATTTCTAAGCAACAAGCCGTTGTGGAAGGAAGTAAACCTTTCTGGAGGCATTGATGCAAATAGTCTGCTTGTGGTTTTTACTCTGCTTTTAAAGGGGGACAAGTAAAATGATTTTTATTATTAGTTGGTTGGCCGTAATGTTCCCATTGGTATTTAGTCCAGGCCCAGCAAACATAATGTTTGCTGCAAATGGAGCGAATGTCGGGTTAAGAAAATCGTTTCCTTTAATGTTAGGGGTAGATTCTGTTGTACTGATTAAATCCATTCTCGTTGGTGTAGGGCTTGGTTCTACACTAGCTGTTTATCCCGAAGTCATCGCATATTTTCAGGTTATAGGCTCATTGTATATTTTTTGGTTAGCGATGAAATTCATCAAGCCTCTAAATGAGACAACTTCAACACAAGCAAGCTACTTTGGATTTAAAGACGGTATCATTTTACAGCTATTCAACTCTAAAGGCTGGTTGATGGTTATATTGATGTTTACCCTATTTACTGATCAGTCAGCAGAAGAGTATGGGGAATATGGCATAGCGATCATGATTGTCATGTTGTCTGGGCTAAATATCCTGACTCACATTGTTTGGATTGGAATGGGTGCATTAATAATAAAACTAATTACTAAGTCAAGTTATTTACAATATGTAAACTACAGCTTTGCATTAAGCCTGATATTGGTTGGTTTATGGCTTCAATCAGAGGTATGGTTTGGGTAGTTTACACTAGGTGATTTATATAAGGTAATAACTTTTTTCCATTTATCTTCTGACTGTGTTACTTTTTCTTGATGTAGGTCTACTATGCCTGCGGAAAAGTGCTCTGCCAGAAAATAAATGGCTTTTAATTACACATGGAGCACTAGCGATTAGTATGCAGTCGCAAACAGTAAACTTTTAATAGCAGTAATTAATTCAAGGAATGATGTAGTGCTGTTCAACTCATTTGAATTTCTTTTCTTGTTCTTGCCTATCACATTATTTAGTTATTTCTTTATTGTAAGGAAGTATTCACTTGAATATGGTTTGGCAGTACTGGTATTTGCATCTTTATTTTTTTATGGATTCTGGAACCCCGCCTATCTACCACTAATTCTGTTTTCAATTGTATTTAACTATTACATTGGAAAACGGCTAAGTAAGGTTGTTAATAACAAAAGCCGACATCAAAGGTCAAAGAGGTTACTTAGCTTTGGTATTTGCATTAACCTTGGCCTGCTTGGCTACTTTAAGTATGCAAACTTTTTTGTTGAAAATATCAATCTAATGTTAACCACACAGTGGAATATAACCAATATCGTATTACCACTTGCTATTTCATTTTTCACATTTCAACAAATTGCTTACTTAGTGGATACATGGAAAGGAGAGACAAAGGAATACAGTTTTTTGCATTACTGTCTGTTTGTTTGTTTTTTTCCACAGTTAATTGCGGGGCCGATTGTTCATCATAAACAAATGCTACCTCAGTTTTTACAGCCAGAGAATCTTAAGCCTCAGGCAGCAAACATTGCCATTGGCATTACCATATTTGCTATCGGCCTGTTCAAAAAAACGGTTATAGCTGACAACCTGTCTCTTTATGTCAGCCCAGTATTTGATAGTAGTAACTTAACTGAAAAAATTGACTTTTTTACAGCCTGGGGGGGCGCATTAGCTTATACACTACAGTTGTATTTTGACTTTTCTGGCTACTCTGAAATGGCTATTGGGTGTGCGAGACTATTTGGTGTTAAGCTTCCTATCAATTTCTTTTCCCCTTATAAATCAATCAGCATTGTAGAGTTTTGGCGGCGTTGGCATATTACACTGTCTCGTTTTTTAAGAGATTATCTTTATATTGCGTTTGGTGGCAACCGCCATGGTAAAATTAGACGCTATACCAATCTATTTATAACTATGGTGCTGGGTGGTCTTTGGCATGGAGCTGGCTGGACCTTTATTGTCTGGGGATGTTTACATGGTTTTTATTTGATTGTTAACCATGCTTGGTCACACTTGCAGAAAACACTTAACCTTTCCATACAAAAATATAAAGCGTACCATCTGTTTAGTTGGCTACTCACACTATTAGCGGTGGTTGTGGGGTGGGTCTATTTTCGTGCCCCTACTATTGAACAAGCTAATATTATTCTCTTTGCTATGATTGGGGGGTATGGTGCTAACTTACCATCAGGTATCCATGCTCGGTTAGGTGAATTCACTCATTGGCTTACAGCAATAAATGTTGGTACCTCACAAGGGGGTGGTAAACAACTAGTCTTAAATGCAGTCTGGGTTATAGGAGCCGCAATAATTGCGCTGAAAGCACCCAATGTAGTGGAAGTATTTTCAACAAAAGAAAAAATTTCTTGTGACACCACTATCCCTTTTCAGATTGGCCACAAGTGTTGGTATCAGTGGGATTATAATAATCGCTGGATTGCCCAAACAGCCATGATGCTGATTTTTGGTATTTTAACCTTTACCCAGACATCTGAGTTTTTATATTTCCAGTTTTAACAAGGAAGCTCTAATCATGAATGCAAAGCAATACTTAAGCAAAGTTCTCTGGCTAGGTGGCTGTTTAGCTTCGATGGTTATATTATTTAACTGGCTTGTTGACCCTTATCTGTTATTTGGTACCCCAAGAATATCAGGTCTTAACTATTATAAGGCTGATATTAATAACTATGTTCGTGTTACAAAAGCCTATCAACCATCTAAAATGTCGTGGGATACTTTAATAGTTGGAAACTCTCGTGTTGAAATGGGACTTGACCCAACCCACCAATGTTTTCAGGGGCGACAAGTCTATAACCTGGCTGTACCAGGTGCGAGTATAAAAATGCAATTGCATTATGCCCTAAATCTTATTTATCAAAAAGATATTAAAGAAATTTATCTGGGTGTTGATTTTACCGATTTTTTAATCGGTCAGGTGGAATATGATAATCAACAAAAAGAGGATCGTTTATATACAGTTCAAAGAATGAAATATACGAAGAATGGTGATAGAAATACAATTTATCAGTGGCAGTATCTAATAGATAACTATCAATCACTGTTTACTTTGAATGCATTATTTAGCAGTTTCAAAACGGTTATACAACAAATACCTACAGCTAGTGATCGAACTAACAATGGTTTTAATCCAGCGCGAGACTATTTAACTGTGATTAATACAGAGGGAGCTGTGGCTTTGTTTTCTCAAAAACTACCGCAGCTTGATGTTCGCCTCAGTCGCCCAACATACTTATTTGATAAGGCTGGAAACCGCTCAAATAAATTTGATGAGCTAGCTGCATTTTTACAGATAACTAAGCAAAGAAAGATAAAGATAAATATATTTACTAACCCATTCCACAATAATTATTGGAACTTAATTAATAAATATAACCACACGACTAACTATCAACAATGGCAACAAATGTTGCTTGACGTATTAGAAGTGTCAAAACACCCTTTCTTAGCGTTTTGGGATTTTGCTAATGATCGTAGGTTTGGTAATGAACAGCCAACTATGGTGAAAACTAAAGGTGAAGCTCTGCAGTGGTTTTGGGAGCCGTCGCATTACCGGAAATCACTTGGAGACATAATGCTTAATGTGATGAACCAACCAAATTGTAATATTGCTAGTGAACAGTTTGGAGCGCAACTAATGGTTAGTTCTTGAGTATAAATGTAAATTTATCTGTCTGAACCAATGGCAAAAGTAACCGCCTGGGCATCAGTAATATTGGGACTGTTGCCTATTTGAGTTGAACGTTTTTGTTCAAAATACTCTTCAAGATTAAGATATATTGCCAGTGCTGCACCAATAACAGGAACTAGCCAGATAAATAAAATTTGATATAAACGACGTTGTTTAATTTCGAAATAAGTTTTAGCTACTACAAAAGTAGCGTAAACATTAGCTGTAAAAATAAGTACAGCAATAACAACCATGAGATAAATTCCTAAATATTCCACAAAATACCTCATAATGATCAAAGATAGTTTATTATGACCTGAGTAGATATTAATTGCAAGATTGACTAAAAACCAAGAGAATGCTAATCAAGTCATACAGAAAACGGGCCGTAGCCCGTTTTTCTTCTATCGACAAGCTATAGGTAAATATACATTTTTTATCTCATCGCTGGAGCACTGCCAGTATAAATCACCTGTCGACTCATCCTGCTGAGCAGTAAATTGTAATGTTAAACCATGAAGCTTCTCATCCATCTTTTCACCACCAAGATTAATAAATATATTACCTTGATTAACCTCAATAGAGGTAATGTAGTCAGATTGATAGTCAGTTGCTGGTAATATTTGCCCTGTTCCATTTGTCACTTCTATTAACGGAGTACCTTCGGCAATTAAGCGACGAATGTCTTGTTGAACCGGTTGAACAGAATGATATGCGCCTGATACTTGAGAACGAAGTGTGTAATCTTGATAAGCTGGTATTGCCACTGCGGCTAGTATACCTATCATGGCAACAACTTTGTAATCACCTACATAAAGTAAATCGAGAATACTTTGCTCAAAGCTAAACTCTAATGCTAGGTAGTTTTCATTAAAATCCAGATTAACTCCAAGACTACCTTTGTCGGCAAAACCAAGTTGGCCTGCATGAGGTAATGAGAAAATGTCTACTTGCGCACCACTAATATCAGCCAATATGTTGAGTAGCTGTATATATACATGATAAGACGTCCGAGATAACTTTACTTTTGAAGTAGAGTACCCTAAAAATGCGCTGGATAAGTCTTGTTTCTGGAATTGAGTTAACCACTCGCCAATATTATTGATGTCTTTTCTGCTGGCTCGCTCTATTAATGGCTGTGGTACAGCAGAGAGGACCATGTATCCACTATCTTCAATCCAATAGTAATGGGTTTTTAATTGAGCAACAATTTCCCCTAGTACAGGAGACTTTTGACTTATAGTGTTGCTCCATTTATCGAGGTTCATAAAAGGTGTTGAGATATGTTTTACCGTAATCCCATTTTTTGTATGTTCTTGATAATCTATCCATTTTTTCTGTTGCGCATTATTGATTAACTGTTTTAATTGATCAGGTTTGCTTAATCTCACGGCAATAAAGTCACTTACCTCGTCAGAAAAATAAATGACTTCCGGCCCAAGTATTGAAAGTAATTGCTCAATAGAAAAACCAGTTTGTTTTTTAAACTCGTCTTTAGCTTTGAAATATTCTGGAGATGAGCCTTTAACCATTACAGTTGTTGCTTCAATTTGTCTGTATTGGGCTTCTGTGGGTAATGATAAAATACCAATAGAGTCAATTTCACCTCTAGCTGAAAGATCAAAACGATTTTTAACGCTAGGTAAATAAGCCCTAAAACCTGCTACCGGCATTTCTGCGACAACTTTTAAACGGGTTTTATCAGAGCTTGCCCCATAGCCAAAGGCTAATGCATTAACTTTGTCTAGCCCAGACATTTTTAACCCTGTTAGTTGTTCAGGTGACATGCTTTTCTGGGCAATAGGAAAAATAAGCTTAGCATTAATGTAACCAAATAAACCCTTACCACTGGTATCCATATTCGCTTCAACTGCATACATCGGGTGCTCTTTGACTATTACCAGGCTCTTTAACATATTTTTTAGCTTATCTGGCTGGGCTCCCATCGCTGCAATTAATTGAAAATTGCCTGTTTCAGCATTGAATTGAAATTGTCCATTTACTCCCATGGGGGCAAATTGAATGCTGCCATTTCCTTGTGCATCAATTTTGTCAATAATCTGAAGCATTGACTGTTGTTGTAATAACTGAGTAAAGCTAGCTTCAAATTCTGCTACCTGTTTAAAATCAAGCTTGGTCGCCACCACTACATAAGGCATCAT